>DATEWO010000248.1:0-26249 GCA_035257925.1 Propionibacteriaceae bacterium
GGCGTACGACGCCTGGCTCCGAAATGAGGCGAAGCCGCGAGTCGCCGAGAATGAACCCAGCCGTGACGAGCCTGTCCAGGACGTCTGGGATCCCTGGGAGACTGCTGACTGGGAGAATGCTGCTTCCCCGCCCCCGCCGCAGGACCATCCCCCGCCGCAGAACCAATCGGGTCCGCGGCATCAACCCTGGACAACGCGCGATCCAGACGAAAGCCATCCTGCTGCCGCTGCAGAGGAGGGTCGCACGCACACTGAGGAAGCGCCACCGAGCAATGGGTTGTTGGCCGTCGTCGCCTCAGTGCTCTGTGGCCCGCTGGGTTTGTGGCTTGGGATCCGGTCGTACCGGCACGGCGCGTCGGCGGCCGCGGTGGTAGCCATCGTGATCGGTGGCATGAGCGTCCTCTCTCTTGCGGCCGTGGCTATAGCCATTCCCCTCGGCGTGTTCAAGGAGCGGCCCACCTCGAGTTCCTCACCTAGTGCACCAGTGATGAAACAGGGTCAGGTAGTTGTCAAACCCGGCACCAGAGTTGCTCTTGACGAGGAAGGCACGTCATTTACGCCATCGGGAGACCACGCGTCACTTGTCGGGACGAAATCCGGCCTCCGTCTTGAGGACGGTACGTCGTACGTCCGCCTCGACCAGCGAGCGCCGGAACGCTACGACACTTGTTCGGCATTGAACTACCCAGAACCGACGGACAAGCCGATTCCTTGGAATCGGCTGACCATCGGCTCGACGCTGTGCGTAAGAACCACGGAATTAGACACGACCAAGAGTTTGATCACCGTCGTTGACCGTTCCGGCCGCTCTGCGACGCTCCAGATCATTACCTGGAACGACTGAGCAGTCGCTGTGCGCGAACCGTGTTAGCGGCCCTCAGGCGTGGGAGGCCTTGCTGCGGTGGCGATACCACTGCCATCCCGCGGTGACCAGCAGCGCACCGACCAGCGACCCGATGATGCCGCTCAGCCGGAACTGTAGCCCGTCTCCCGACAGGAGGCTGATCAGCAGCCCACCGATGAAGGACCCGACCAGTCCGGCCAGCAACGCCAGCGTCCAGTCAACGCCCTTGGCGGACTTGCCCAAGATCAGCTGGGCACCAGCGCCTACCAGCATGCCGAACAGAATGAGCCCGAGGATAAGCATGATCGGCAGCATAGACGACCGAAGAGGATCGGTGGGGTTCGATGAGTTCATCAACATCAGGGGGCAATACTTCACCTGATGTCGTGGGTCGGTCGGCGCTGCTGTTGGTTGCCACCTCGCTGGCGCGTCGGATTCAGGCGACCAGAGACTTGATCTTGTCCAGCTCGTCGCGGTGCGCCTCGAATTGAACGTCAAGGTCGTAGCGGTTCTGCAGGTTCATCCAGAACCGGTCCGAGGTGCCTAGCGCCCGGGACAACCGCAGAGCCGTGTCCGGACTGATCGCCCGCTTTCCGTGCACAATCTCATTGATGCGCCGCGGCGGCACGTCGATCGCCTGCGCCAGCCGGTACTGGCTGATGCCAAGCGGTGCGAGGAACTCTTCCAGCAGAACCTCCCCAGGATGAATCGGCGCGTGTGCAGTACTCATGTCGGCCTCCCCTCTTCAGTGGAGTCGGTGATCTCGACGTCAGCCGCGCCGGCCGCTATCCATGTGAAGCAAATCCGCCATTGATCGTTGATCCGGTTGGGCGGCCGTCCTCCACAGCCGGCCGCCTCCGTTCACGATCTGGACCTGGCCCGCTTCGAGCCTACGTTCGAACAAGCGGCTTATGCGGACGGCTTGTCCGGTCCCATGCGGAACAACCTCCGGCCAAATCGAAGTTGGTGCCCGGTGCCGTCGCACTTGGGGCAGACGTGGTGTGCGTAGCTAAACACCCAGGCACGGGGCCTTGGCTTGCCGTGGCACTTCGAGCACTTCACCCATGGATTGAAATGCAGCGAAGCGACGTAGAAGCCGATCAAGGCCACAACAAGTATGAATCCCCCCAGCATGGTCTTCCCCCTTCCGTCTGCCGTGAACACACCAATGCTGCCGCACGGTCCGCGGTGTTCCCGGCAGGCTTGCCGATCACGGGACACCGTCGACGTCAAGCCGTTACCCTGCTGAGGCTCGGCAATTGTTGGTCGGGTACTGACGGGAGTGATAGCACCGACATGATCAAACGGCATCCGTTAGTGATCTTCACCCTGCTGACCTTCGGCCTGACCTGGCTCGTCTGGGTGCCCCGCGCCGCCGGCGTACCGGTTGCGACCCTCGGACAGCTGTGGACCTGGATGCCAGCGGTCGCAGCGCTGCTTGCGGCTGCGCTCACCGGAGGCCGCCAGGCGGTGGTCGATCTGCTGCAGCGGCTGGTGCGCTGGCGCGTCGACTGGTGGTGGTACCCGGTGGTCATTCTCGGACCGGCCGCGTTCTCGGCTGCCGTCGCGGCGGGATACGTGCTTGCCGGCGGGTCGTGGCAAGAGGCTGCTCCGGCGGCATTCCGCCTCTCGATCCCCGCCCTGGCGCTCCTCTTGCTGGTGTTGATCATGACCGATGGGCTCGGTGAGGAGCTGGCCTGGCGCGGCTTCGCGCTCCCCCGGCTGCTGCAGCGTTGGCCCGAAGTGACGGCCAGTCTCATTCTTGGACTGGTCTGGGCCGCCTGGCACCTCCCGCTCCTGTGGACTGAAGGCGCGCCGCTGTACGGCTACCCGGTATGGCTTCTCGTCATGGATATCTGCGCCAAGTCGATCTTGTTCACCTGGGTCTTCGTGCGGACCCGGGAAAGTGTGCTGATTGCCATACTGCTGCACGCCTCGACCAACTTGTTCGCCGTGTCACCGGTGATCACCGCTGGCCTAGGTGTCGCGATTGTGTTCATGATCGCGAAGTGGCTGCTGGTCATCATCATTGGCCTCGCACTCCGTCGCCAGACGAGACGGAACCAGACGTCGCCGGTCACCCACCCCCAGCCGAACAGCGACGACCAGCACAATGACTGACCTAGTCGGCTGCGGAGATCGTGGGACCGAGTGCTGCCCCGAGCGCTGCCACCATCCGGCGGAGGGCGGTTCCGTCTGGGTCGTGGTCCGGGTTGGCTTCGACCACGGTCATGCCGACCACTCGGGGGTCGGCGACGAGCGTCCTGAGCAGCGGCCGCACATGGTCCAGTCGCATGCCAGTCCCATACGTGGCGATGTCGGCTAAGGGCAAGTCGAAAGCATCCAGAACGTCGACATCGAAATGCACCACGAGATGTCGATGGGGCAAGGCCGTCAGCGCCCGTCGACCAGCAGCGACCGGGTCGGCGATCACCTCTGCGCCTCGCAGCCGGGGGGCCGGCACTAGGCCGTGCACGTCCTCCTCGTCGTCGCCGAAGCCGACAAAAGCAACGTCTGCGGGCTGCAGCAGCGGCCGGCGCTGACCGATGCCGGCAAGTTCGGGAACGCAGCCGGGAAGGTCGAGCATGTGGGCGACGCCCATTGCGTCGAGGATCGGTTCGTGTGGATGGTCGACCGGGATCATCAGGTCCTGGCCACCGTCGACATAGATCAGGCCAACATCGCCGTACTGCTCCACCACCGCAGCAACCAGTGCGATGGCCAACGTGCACTCTCCGCCGAGCACCAACGGTGTCTGGCCAGCGAGGACTACGTCGGAGATGGCGGACCGTGCGCTATCGACCACCTCAACCACCTGCCGCCAGGCATTCGGCCGCCCGTCGGTCCTGTCTGCGGTCCACCGTGCAACCGCCAGATCGCCGTGATCAGCGACCCGAACTCCGTGAGCGCGGAGTGTCTCCAACAGCCCACCCTCCCGCAGCGCAGCGGGGCCTTGCTCGATTCCCGGCCAGTGGGCTGCAACACTCGACGGCACACCGAGCACACCCCAGGTACGGGTTCCGGCTGCTGTGTCACTCGGCATACCCACACCCTAGGTTCGAAGACGTCGGACCCTTGTCATACGCAGTTGCCTCAGTCAATCTTGAAGATGTGAGCGGAAGTGCTCAGACCGCATTACCGCGGCTCGTCAGACCGTTCGTGCGCAAGCAGATGAGCCGACTCGGTGGTGTGATTCTCGACAGACTCAGCAGGCCCGATGATGTCGACCAAGAAGCCGAGGAGCTCTCGAGGGCTGCCCGCCGACAACGGCTGTGTGCGGACCTCCGGCGAGTCGAGCAGCTCATCGCCACCGACACGTGGATGTCAGCGACTCGTCAGCTCGGCAATCGGCTCGCGTACGAGCAGCTACTCGACGACCTGAAGCACACACCCGATGTCTTGCCGGCGATCCCGGGAATGAACGAGATCAACAGCTGGACGCCTGCAACAGCAACGGCTGAGCCAGCGACTCCCGACACCGGCTACGGCACCCGGAATGCTCCAAAGATCGAGATACTCGAGATCGGCTGGCGGCGCTAACCGAACGCCTGACGGTCGCAGGGTCGCAGTTGCTGCGCCGAGCGAGCACATCGGACCAGTGTTGAATGTCGGAGCCGCCCGAATGTCGCTCCACTATGGTCTCCCGATGAACATGTTCGATCTGAGTGGTCGTCTTGGCTTGGTCACCGGCTCCAGCCGGGGGATCGGTTACGCCCTTGCCAGGGGCTTGCTCCAGGCGGGTGCCCGGGTGGTGATCCACGGACGCGACGTCGAGCGGGCCACCATCTCAGCAACCAATTTGGCCGACGAAACCGGCGGCCAGACTCAGGTCAGCACGTTCGACGTCACAGACTTGGCCGCCGTCGACCGCGGTATAGCCGCCATCGAACGCGAATGGGGCACCCCGGACATCCTGGTCAACAACGCCGGCCTGCAACGTCGGAGATCGTTCGTCGAGTTCACTCTCGAGGACTGGAACGACCTAGTGGCCACCAACTTGACGAGCGCATTCCTGGTCGGTCAGCGGGTCGCTCGAGGCATGGTGGCTCGTGGCAGCGGCAAGATCATCAATATCGGGTCGGTGCAGAGCCAACTCGCCCGGCCCGGTATCGCCCCGTACAGCGCAACCAAAGGCGGCATCGTCATGCTAACCAAGGGCCTGTGTGCCGATCTCGGGCCCTCCGGCGTCCAGGCCAACACCCTCGCGCCCGGATACTTCGAGACCGAGCTGACCAGAGCTCTGGTAGAGGACGAGGAGTTCTCCGCTTGGGTGAGAGGTCGCACGCCGGCCGGCCGCTGGGGCAAGGTGGAGGACCTGATCGGTGCTCTGGTGTTCCTCGCCTCATCGGCCTCGGACTTCGTCAACGGACAGGTTCTTTTCGTTGACGGGGGCATGACGGCGGTGGTCTGACAACTGACTAGTGAAACACCATCTCGCCCCTTGTCGGAGCTCCTTGGACGTGTGGCAGGTGTTGGATTCGAACCAACGTAGGCTTCAGCCGACGATTTTACAGACCGCTCCCTTTGGCCGCTCGGGCAACCTGCCATGCCGCTCAGATCTCTATCCTGCGGCGGGGAGACACAATACCCAATCCCGACCGGCCTGGGCCAACCACTTGCCGGCGCAGCCGATCGATTCGGCACAATAGGCCGGTCAAACACCGTGGAATGGAGCACAAGGTGGCAGCAGAGAGCTCGTTCGACATCGTCAGCAAGGTGGACCGCCAGGAGGTGGATAACGCCTTGAATCAGGCCGCCAAGGAGGTACGGCAGCGCTTTGACTTCAAAAACACTGATGCGAGCATCAGTTGGTCAGGTCAGGCCATCGAGATGGAAGCCAGCTCCGAGGAGCGCGTTAAGGCAGTGCTGGACGTCTTCCAGTCCAAGCTCATCCGGCGCGGGGTGAGTCTGAAGGCTCTCGACGCAGCCGAACCAAGATCATCCGGCAAGCTCTACAAGATCACGGCAACTATGAAGGAGGGCATCAGCCAGGAGAATGCGAAGAAGGTCTCGAAGTTGATCCGCGACCAGGGACCGAAGGGCGTGAAAGCGCAGATCCAAGGCGACGAGCTCCGCGTCAGCAGCAAGAGCCGCGACGACCTTCAAAAGGTCCAAGCACTGATCAAAGCCGCGGATTACGACTTCGCCGTGCAGTTCACCAACTATCGCTAGCACGCACGCCGCACGGCGGCCCACGCGAGGGCCAACTCTAGGATGAGGAGGACCCACACATCCGGTGTTGGGGCAGTTCACACAGTGAGGATCACAACGTGGGTTTTCTGGATGAGCTGAAGGACAAGGCCGAGGAGTTTGGGAAGAAGGCTCAGGAGGGATTCGGCGCGGGCAAGGACAAGACCGAGGAAGTTATCGAGAATGTCAAGGACCGCTTCGATGGTGACGATGCCAGCGCGACCGCCCAAGATTCCGCCGAGAGCATTGAACAGAGTGCCGTAGCAGCAACAGAGGCGCAGAAGTTCGCGCCAAGCATGGGAGAGGCCGTCGGAGCGACGGAGACCGCCGCTTCATCGGTCGATGAGGCCGTGGGCGCCCAAGAGGCCGCCGGAGACCGTCGGGCCGACTCCAGGTGATCTGATCAACTGACCACCAAAAGGTTCCACTTCGCGGTACTTACCTGCACCTTGCGGCAGTTCCAACTACCGCAAAGTGCCAGTAACTAGCGCGAAGTGTGGTCGGGACGGTGGTCTACCATCTCCTCGACCAGGGACTCTGGGGCCAACCCCGGCTGGGTCAGGTCGTCGGCCCACTCGAGCGCGTCGTACGGGCACTCCTCGATGCAGATGCCGCAGTACATGCACAGCGACCAGTCAATGGCGAATCGATCAAGCACATGCTGCGTCCGCTGCCGTGACCCGGAAGGTAGACCCACCACCGGCTCCGCATGCGAGTCAATGCTGATGCACCAGGTCGGGCATTCTCGTGCGCAGATCATGCAGGACGTACAGGCCGGTTCGATCAACCGGATCCATCGATGCGACGACTCTGGGGAGCTCACGTACGCCTCCGCCGGACCCTGCCCGCGACCGCCGACTCGGCCACCTCCGCAGGATCCGGCGCCGGCTGGGCTGCGTCGCGATCTCCCCATACGGCAGGGTCTGGGACCCCCGGAGGCACCAAACGACGGCGACCTGGGGTGACCTCGCGCTCCCCTGGCTCCTTGGCTCCGGGCCAGTTCATCCCGGTACGCGCCGCAAGCACCTCATCCTTACGCAGCGGCGTGCCCTCGAACTCCGGATTGAGCAACAGCCGACGCCGCTCACCTCCGACGAACTCAATACCGAACAACTCGGCAGCCTCCCGCTCATGCCACGCCGCACCGGCAAAGACACGTCGCACCGTGGCAATCTGCGCATCATCGCGAGGCAGCGAACAACTCAGCATCCTCGGCTCGGCCCCCTGGGACAGATTTCGTAGCACCAAGACCACCCGTAGACAGTCAGTCCGACCGATCTCATCGACACAACCGAGCCAATCGAAATAATCGAAACCGTCCGCCTTCAGCGCCTCGGCCGCAGCCAGCCAGTTCTCCGCCGCTACCTCAATCACGACACGACCCGCCCAGCGACTTGGTCAAGCACCGCCGACAGCGCCTCCGGCGGAGGTGGGCAACCCGGAACGTACGCATCCACAGCCAGCAGCTGATCGACACCCTTGGTCACGGCGTAGGAATCCCAGTACGGACCACCGGAGGATGCACATGCCCCGAATGAGATCACCGTCGGGCGCCGGCCCGCCTGTTGCTCGCAGCCGTCGACGATCGCCGCCACGGCCGGCGCCAGCCGATCCGTCACCGTGCCGGAGATGATCACTGCCAGCTGCGCCCGGTCCTCAAGAGGCGGCAGCGGTCCCGCAGCGGCAGATGAGGCGGCATCAAACTCCAGTGCGCAACACGCCAGCGCGACATCCAGCACGTACAGCGATCCGTCGCCATACCAGTCGACCCAGCGCATGGGTCCACGGTAATGCGGCCGAGCCGAGCGCAGGCCGCCGAGATCCGCTGATCGAACTACACATCGGTTCTCATGACCTGAAAGTCCGCTGGGTAACCAGATTGCCGCCCTATTATGGGGGTATTGGCAGCCTCAGCGGAGATCGCAGCCACGAACCCCCTGACCCCCGACCAGCGGATTTAGGCACGCCAAGGAAGAAGGCACGCAGAGCAGTGAAGCAGGTCAATACCCTCGACCGGGTCGTGATCCGGTTCGCCGGGGACTCGGGCGATGGCATGCAACTCACAGGCGATCGGTTCACCTCCGACTCGGCGGTATTCGGCAACGACATCTCAACGCTGCCTAATTTTCCCGCCGAGATCCGGGCACCCGCCGGCACGCTCCCTGGCGTCTCCAGCTTCCAGTTGCACTTCGCCAACTACGACATCATGACTCCCGGCGACCGGCCGGATGTGCTGGTCGCGATGAATCCGGCAGCGCTCAAGGCCAACCTTGACGACCTGCCGCGCGGCGGCGTGATCATCACCGATTCAGCGGACTTCACCAAACGCAATCTGGCAAAGGTCGGCTACCAAAGCGATCCGCTTACCGACGGCTCCCTCGACGACTACCAGGTGCACGCGCTCGACCTGACCGGCATGACTCTCGAGGCGGTCAAGGGCTTCGGTCTCACCCGTAAGGACGCCACCCGTGCCAAGAACATGTTTGCGCTCGGGCTGCTGACCTGGCTCTATCACCGGCCCACCGACGGCACGATCAATTTCTTGTCCACCAAGTTCGCATCCAAGCCTCAGATTCGCGATGCGAACGTCACCGCATTCAAGGCCGGGTACGCGTTCGGCGAAACCACCGAGGTGTTCGCCGTCACTTATGAGGTGGCGCCGGCGCCCATGCCACCCGGAAAGTATCGCCAGATCTCGGGCAACCTCGCGCTGGCGTACGGTCTGATCACCGCATCTCAGAAGGCCGGCCTGCCGCTTTTCTTGGGGGCCTACCCGATCACTCCGGCGTCAGACGTGCTGCACGAGCTGAGCAAGCACAAGCGATTTGGCGTTACCACTTTTCAGGCCGAGGACGAGATCGCCGGAGTAGGTGCTGCGCTGGGCGCGAGCTTCGCAGGGCATCTCGGGGTTACCACCACCTCTGGGCCCGGCGCGGTGTTGAAGTCAGAGACCATCGGGCTAGCCGTAGCCACCGAGCTGCCCTTGATCATTTGCGATATCCAGCGCGCTGGACCGAGCACCGGGATGCCGACCAAGACCGAACAGGCAGACTTGCTCCAGGCAATGTTCGGCCGCAATGGTGAGGCACCTGTTCCGGTGCTGGCAGCTCAGTCCCCCTCTGACTGCTTCCCGACCGCGGTCGAGGCCGTACGGTGGGCGATCAAGTACCGGACCCCCGTGGTGATCTTGTCCGACGGCTACCTCGCCAATGGCGCGGAGCCGTGGCTGATCCCGGACCTTAGCGAGATCGCGGAGATCGATCCGGCATTCGCGTCTGCGACCAACGCAACCGACAAGGCCGGTGAGCCCGTCTACCTGCCCTATTTGCGGGATCCGCAGACCCTCGCCCGCCCTTGGGCCATCCCTGGGACCGCCGGGCTGCAGCACCGCATCGGTGGCATCGAAAAGGCCAGGGACACCGGCGCCGTCTCCTATGACCCGGCCAACCACGAGGAAATGGTGCGTACCCGCCAGGCCAAGATCGACGGAATCGTCCAAGACATTCCTGACCTGATCATCGACGACCCAGCGGACTCGTACGGCCGTCACGCACGGGTCTTGGTGCTTGGCTGGGGTTCCACCTACGGCCCGATCGTCGCCGCGGCACGTCGAGTACGCAAGACCGGTCGATTGGTCGCGCACACGCACCTGCGGCACCTGAACCCGTTCCCAGCCAATCTAGGTGACATCCTGCGTAGCTACGAACGGGTGATCGTTCCGGAGATGAACCTCGGCCAGTTGGCCTTGTTGCTCAGGGCAAAGTATCTGGTGGACATTCGCAGCTACTCCCGGGTCCGCGGGCTACCGATCTCGCTCAGCGAACTCGCTCGTGATCTTGAAAATGAGATCGATCAATTGGAGGGGACGAATCCGTGACCGCCGTCGATCAGCTGCATTCGGAGCTTGATCAACCAGGGACCACTCAAGAGGCGCCCGCGCCCGGCAGCCCGGGACAGAGTTATCGGGGCCTCGCCGGCGTACCCCTGTCGCTGGAGCCTTTGAGCCGCAAGGACTTCACCAGTGATCAGGAGGTCCGCTGGTGCCCCGGCTGCGGTGACTATGCCGTGCTCGCAGCCTTCCAGGGCTTCATGCCTGAGCTCGGGATCAAGCGTGAGAACACCGTGATCGTTTCCGGTATCGGCTGCGCGTCCCGTTTCCCTTACTACGTGGACACCTACGGCCTGCACTCGATCCACGGCAGGGCCACCGCGATCGCCACCGGTGTTGCGACGGCACGCGAGGACCTTGCTGTCTTTGTGATCACTGGCGACGGCGACGCACTCTCCATCGGTGGCAATCATCTGATTCACGTACTGCGCCGGAACGTGAACTTGACGATCTTGCTGTTCAACAACCGAATCTATGGACTGACCAAGGGCCAGTACTCCCCAACATCGGAGATTGGCAAGATCACCAAGTCCACACCGATGGGCTCGCTGGACAACCCGTTCAACCCCATTTCGCTCGCACTGGGCGCCGAGGCAACCTTCGTTGCGCGGACCATCGACTCTGACCGCAAGCACCTGACACATGTGCTCAGGGCGGCGACCGCGCACCGCGGCAGCTCATTGGTCGAGATCTACCAGAACTGCCCGATCTTCAACGACGGAGCATTCGATGCCATCAAGGACCCGGCGACCTCGGCGGATGCGATCATCCCGCTGACGCATGGCGAGCCGATCCGCTTTGGTGTCGACGGGCACCTCGGCGTGGTAAGGGATCAGCAAACCGGCGCCTTTTCCGTGGTCGAGGTCGCCGAGGTCGGTGAGGCCGCGTTGGCGGTACACGATGCTCACCTGGCGGATCCGTCATTCGCCTTCGGGCTTTCCAGGCTTACCGATGCCGGTGTGCTGCACCGGGCACCGATTGGCATCTTCCGGGATGTCGAGGCGCCGGCGTACGACGACCTGGCCCGCGACCAGGTGGCGCTGGCGGCAAGTCTTGGCAACGACGACGACGCTCTCCAGGCAACGATCGACGGTGGGGACACCTGGACTGTTCGTTAGCTTGGCTGTGCGTCTGAGAAGGGTCTCAGATCTGGCTACATCTGCCATGGAGCCCACGGCCGACCTCCTCTGTTATTAGAGTCGCTCATTGAGGACGACCGGTCAGGAGACAAACCATGAGCTCGAACAACCCGTACGGCGGCCCTCAGCCACCGATGTCGGGCCAGGGTCCCGGCTCCGGTCCAAGGCAGCCGCTGTCACCGTACGGGTACCCGCAGCAGCCGTCTCCCAACGGCCCGCACGCCGGCTCTGGCTATTCCTTCGGACCCTTCGCGCCCGAGGAGCAGACTGCGGAATGGCAGAGCGCCCCTACGCCCGGTCCATATGGATCACCTCCTGGCTCCTACGGCGCCGGTCCAGTCCAGCCCGCGCCGCAGCCCAAGGGCAAGGGCAAAATCTGGATCATCATTGGGGCGGCCGCATTGGCGGTGATCCTGATGGCCGTCGTAGCGGTGGTGGTGGCAACGCGCGCCGGGTCGGCTGCCAATCCCGGCGCCAATACGAGCACCCAAGGACAGCAGACAAATCCATCTCAGGGCAATGCTCCACAGGGGGCGGTGCGGCCTTCGGATGCGGTGGCGGGCTACCTGCAAGCTCTTGCTGCCGGTGACGCCATCGCTGCCTTGTCCTACGCAGCTGATCCGGCGCCGACTGGTCCTTTGCTGACCAATGAAGTGCTCGTCGAATCCGGCGAGCGCGCTCCCCTGACCGAGATTCAGGTGCCGGTTGTCGAAGATCAGAACGCGACCTCGGTTTCGGCCACCTACACCCTCGGCGACTCTACCGTCAGTGAATCATTCGACGTTGTCAAAGTGGCAGATACCTGGAAGCTCAGTCGTGCCGTCAAGGACCTCGATATCAGCTTCATCGTTGGCGGATCTGTGCCGGTCAAGATCAATGGGGTGACGGTGGACCAGGACTCAGTCGCGGTGCTGCCCGGCTCGTACGCCTTCACCACCGGGCTGCCCTACGTCGGCTACGGATCCAAGAACGTCGTGCTGGTGAAGAGTCCGTACGTGGAGGCGGATACCTACAGCATCGAAAGCAAGCTGACCAACAAGGGTGAGAAGGCAGTGATCTCGGCCGCCAAGAAGCGCTACAACAAGTGCCTCGACGCCAATTCGCTCAATCCAAAGAACTGCCCGATCAAGTTCAAAGCGACTTACAGCTACAACAAGAGCACGATCAACTGGCAGCAAGTCGGAGGTGACCCCTTCCGGAAAGCCAAGGTCACCCTTGGTGGCACGCAGGCTCGCGTTGAGATTCCGCTCAATCTGAAGCTGACCGCAAGCTGCACCTCTCAGGGCCGATCCGGCACCTGCTCCGGCACGCTCACCGGAAAGGCGATTGCTGTTGTCAAGGTGACGTCGAAGCCGCTCGAGGTCACGTGGCTCTGACTGTCGAGTAGCCGCATCGGATGCGCGAGCAGCTTAGATAAGTTTGGCTACCGATCGGTAGCATGTCCGAGTGACTGAGACTTCTGCTCACAGACCTGCGATCGACTTCTCTACCTTCGACCCAGACGTCCGCATTCAAGATGATCTTTTTCGGCACGTGAACGGGACGTGGCTCAACACGACGGAGATTCCGGCCGACAAGCCACTGACCGGCGCCTTCATGGAGCTGCGCGATCAAGCTGAAGCGGCTGTCCGCGACATCATCACGACGCTTGAGGGTGGTGAGCCTGGCTCGGACCAGGCCAAGATCGCTGATCTGTACGCCAGCTTCATGGACGAGGACGCCGTCGAACGGGCCGGTGCGAGCCCGATCCTCCCGCTCCTGGCCGCGATCGACTCCGTGGAGACTCCGCCAGAGCTCACCCGTCTGGTGGGTGGTTTCGCGCGTCAGGCAGTGCCCGGACTGGTGGGGCTTCAGGCAGAGCCTGACCCAGGCGATCCGAACCGATATGTGATGTTTGCCGGACAAGGTGGATTGGGGCTACCGGACGAGGAGTACTACCGTCTCGACGCGTACGCCGAGATCCGTTCGCAGTATCGGGCACACGTCGCGGCATCCTTTGCGCTGGCTGGCATCGAGGATTCGCAAGCTCAAGCGCAGCAGGTATTCGATCTTGAGACCGAGATCGCGGCGACCCACTGGGACAAGGTGAAATGCCGAGATCTCCGGCTGATGTACAACCTGATGAGCCTGGACGAGTTCACGGCCAGCTGTCCCGGCCTGCATTGGCGGGAGTTCCTGGCAGGAGGTGATATCGCTGAGGAGAAGATTGGTGAGCTGGTGGCGATGCAGCCGTCCTTCTTCACCAAAGTGTCAGCGCTGCTGACCGAGGACCGGCTGCCGGCCTGGCGGGCATGGGCTCGCTGGAAGGTGATCAGTTCGCTGTCCCCCTATCTGTCGAGTGCCTTCGTCGAGGAGAACTTCCGCTTCTACGGAACGGTCCTGATGGGCACACCGGAACTTCGCGAGCGCTGGAAACGAGGCGTGGCGCTGGTGGAGGTCTCAGTGGGTGAGGCAGTCGGCAAGATGTACGTCGATCGCCACTTCTCGCCAGCCGCCAAGGAGCGGATGGATCAGCTGGTCGCGAATCTGATCGAGGCGTACCGGCGTTCTATTGCCGATCTTGACTGGATGACCGCAGAGACCAAGGA
This sequence comes from Propionibacteriaceae bacterium, assembly GCA_035257925.1. Taxonomy (GTDB): domain Bacteria; phylum Actinomycetota; class Actinomycetes; order Propionibacteriales; family Propionibacteriaceae; genus Microlunatus. The sequence continues at coordinate 13,651 of DATEWO010000248.1, forward strand.
CAGCGCCTTCGGTAAGCTCGCCAAGTTCCGTCCGCACATCGGCTATCCGAGCAAATGGCGGGACTACTCCGCTCTGGTGATCACTCGAGATGACTTGATCGGCAACGTGATGCGGGTGGCCGATTTTGAAGTCAACCGGGCCCTGAACAAGATCGGCCAGCCCATTGACCGTGAGGAATGGCTGATGACGCCGCAGACGGTCAACGCGTACTATCACCCGCTCAAGAACGAGATCGTCTTCCCCGCTGCGATCCTGCAGCCACCGTTTTTCAACGAGCATGCTGATGACGCGGTCAACTACGGCGGCATCGGGGCAATTATCGGACACGAGATCGGGCACGGCTTTGATGATCAAGGTTCGACTTGTGACGGCGATGGCATGTTGCGTAACTGGTGGACCGACAAGGACCGTGAGGCATTTGAGGAACGAACCAAGGCGCTGATCGCCCAGTATGACGCGTTGGAGCCAGCGCAGGCCCCGGGGCATCGAGTCAACGGTGAGCTGACCATCGGGGAGAACATTGGTGATCTTGGTGGGCTCTCGATCGCCTTTAAGGCGTACCAGATCGCCCATGAGGACAGCCCCGAATCCGAGCTAGACGGCCATACCCCCGAGCAGCGACTGTTCCTCAGTTGGGCGGCGATCTGGCAGGCGAAGGTGCGTACTGAGATGCTGCTGCAGCGTTTGGCGACCGACCCGCACTCCCCTGTCGAGTTCCGCTGCAACCAGATCGTTCGGAACCTTCCGGAGTTTTACGCCGCCTTCGACGTAGCAGAGTCCGACGCCCTCTGGCTGGATGAGAAACAGCGGGTCAAGATCTGGTAGCAACCGACTCCGCCGGCCCCCTCCCTAGCTGGGTTGCCGAAACCTACGTTCACGTAGCTTGCTCACGGTCTGCATGGGTTGCAACGTATGCAGACCGTCAGGAAGCTGTGCAGACCCCGAGGGTAGACGAGGCAGCGAGCCCCTGGAAGTGCTACTCAGCCGGCGATGATCGTGCGACCGCGGACGTAGAGCCGGTACGACTGATCCAGTGCTTGAGCCAGATCTGCCATTGTGCGACCCGCCCTATGAGGCATTACCTCCGACCACGTGAAGCGGGTCATTCCCCGGAGGTCTGCACGCATAGCGTCTTCCCGTTTCTTCTCGCGAAAGACACATTCTGAGGCAGTCTCGTCCGGACGGAGGAACCTTTGATACTTGATCTTGCCATCAAATTCACCGAGGTGTCGTTGCTGCTCCCAGTAGAAGTCTGAGATCCCCACCAGTGAGCGATGATGATCGACGACGTGGTACTGCAGCTCAGGCATCGGGATGCCATATCGATGGAACTGAACTCTGGTGACGGATTCTCCAGGCGAATCGGCCCGTGCGTCGGACAGCTTGATCGCCAGCCTCCCGCGGCGCGATCCTGGAAAGTAAGCGAAACGCTGCTGCAGTTCCTCGATGGCGTCGCTGAGTCGCGGGTCTTTGCGTAGCGCGGAGTCAGCCGTCACCACCCCGCTTTCCAGGCTCGACCGGCATGCAACCTCCCAGACCGCTCGAGCCGGGCTGATCGCCGTGACTCCGTCGTACACACCCAAGTCGTCTTCGATGTCTTGTGTCACGACGTGGTGATTGATCTTCGCCGCACGATGTGAGCATCCGCGATCAAGTCGAAGTAGATGGACGACCGTGAGATCTTCCTCGTAGAGCGCGAAGCCGTGCAACGCGGCAGCCGACGGTCCCGTCAAAGCAACCGCTCCCCGCTGCGCGGCGACGGCTGCGCGGGCGTGCAGGAGATGCTTACCAGCATCGTCACTCGCCTGGTAGATGTCTGCGTGGGTATACATACCGCGTCGCAGCCGCACGATCAATCCCGCGCGGTGCGCCGCCCCGAGCGTACGGTCGGTCTCACCACAGTCGAGGGCCTCAGCGCGGCTGAAGAATCCACGGTTGGACCGGAGCTGGTGTCCCAGGCTTGCATTCACATCAGCAACCTTCGAGGTGGGAGCATGCCATTCGGAACCACCTAAAGGAAATCTGTGGACAAGTCCAGACACTTCTTTGAGGGCTCGGGGCGTGGAAGGAAGCTCCCGGCCACGATCAGCCCAAAAGTCTGCACAGTTTCCTGACGGTCTGCTCAGGTTGCAACCCGTGCAGACCGCACGCAACCTACGTGCACGTAGGTTGCGGCAACCGAGGCGGGCGCGGGGGAGAGAAACCGAAAGCTCAGGCGGTACGGGTTACGACGGTGGTGCAGAGGTCGTCGAGGGCGTCTCGAGCGGGGCCGGTAGGGAGGTTCGCAAGGAGGGCACGGGCGGCTTCGGCTCGCCGGCGGACCTCACTGCGGGCCTCATCGATACTGCGGTGGTGACGCAGCAGATCCAGTACTTCCCGCAGTGAGTCGTCGTCGTGCAGGTCGCGGTCCAGCAGCTCGAGCAACCGGGCGTCGGCTGGATCGGTTGACTTGCGGGCCAATAGCGTCGGCAGCGTCGGGATGCCTTCGCGAAGATCAGTTCCGGGCGTCTTGCCGGTGTCATCGCTGGTGATGTCGATGATGTCATCGCTGAGCTGGAACACCACACCGATCTGCTCGCCGAAGTCGGCCATGACCCGCTGCAAGTGCGGAGCTGCGCCGGCGATCTTGGACCCGAACAGTGCCGACGTCGCGATCAAGGAGCCGGTTTTGTCCGTCACGACCTTGAGGTAGTGGTCCAGCGGATCTGTGCCATTTGGCCCAACAGTTTCCGCGATCTGACCCTGCACGAGCCGGGAGAAGGTACGCGCCTGGATCCGCACGAATTCCGGTCCAAGATCGGCCACCACATCGGACGCACGGGCGAACAGCAGGTCCCCGACAAGAATGGCCACAGTGTTTCCCCAGCGCGAGTTGGCGCTCGCTGAGCCTCGGCGCATTCCAGCCTCATCCATGACGTCGTCGTGGTAGAGACTGGCCACATGGGTCAGCTCGACGACCACCGCCGCCTTCACCACATCCTCCGCGTCAGCGTATGGGCCCATATAGGAGCCCAGGACGACCAGCAATGGTCGGAATCGCTTACCACCGGCGGCGATGATGTGCTGCGCTGCCTCGGTGACCATGTCGGACTCCGCCTCGGCGGCCTTGAGCAGTGCGGCCTCGATCATCTCGAGCTGAGCCCGGACAGAGGACTCAAACACCTCGTCTCGCGTCTGTTGAGCCAGCACCCCTCCTCCATCTACCCCGTACCGTCAGCGGATGAATTCGCCTGCTTGCTGCGCGAGGGCCAGCAGCGGCCCCGGAAACACCCCGAAGGCTACCGTCGCGACCACACCAACCCCGACCGCCGCCAGCGTGGTCCAACCAGGACGTACCACACTCGTTGCCGTGATTCTCGGCTCGGCAAAGAACATCAGCACAATGACCCGGATGTAGAAGAAGGCCGCTACCACGCTGATCACCACGGCAACGACAACGAGCCACTCGCTGCCGCCACTCCAGGCCGCGGCGAACACCGCCCACTTCCCGACAAAGCCGCTGGTCAGGGGAATCCCCGCAAAGCTCAGCATGAAGATCGAAAAGATTGTCGCCGCCAGCGGCGCCCGGCGGCCCAGACCGACCCAGCTACTGAGTAGGGTCGCCTCGCCGCTGGCGTCACGGACCATCGTCACCAACGCGAATGCACCAATCGTCGCAGCCCCGTAGGCGACCAGGTAGAACATCACCGAGGAGATGCTGGTCAGCGACCCCGACTGGCTGCCGGACATGGCCTGCGATGCCCCGACGAACGCGGTCATCATGAAGCCGGCGTGGGCGATGGAGGAGTACGCGAGCATCCGTTTTACGTCGGTCTGAGTGATCGCCAACACCGAGCCCACCGTCATCGTGGCAATGGCGATGATCGCCATCAGCGGCTGCCAGTCCCATCGATCAGCGCCCAGCCCGACATAGAAAACGCGCATCAATGCACCCACGGCGGCGATCTTGGTGCAGGCCGCCATGAACCCCGTTACCGCCGTCGGTGCTCCGGCATACACATCAGGAGTCCAGGAGTGGAAGGGAACTGCGCTGAACTTGAAGAGCAAGCCGACCCCGATCAACGCCATTCCGGCAAGGAGCAGCCCCTGGCCCTGGGTGCCAATGCGAATGGCATCGTCGATCGCCGACAAGGTGAACGAGCCGGCATAGCCGTAGAGCAAAGCGGCTCCGTAAATGAAGAAGGCCGACGACAGTGCTCCCAGCAGGAAGTACTTGAGTGCAGCCTCCTGCGACAGCAGCCGGCGTCGCCGGGCGAGCCCGCACAGCAGATAGAGCGGCAACGACAAGATCTCCAAGGAGACGAACATAGTGATCAAATCGTTGGACGCAGGAAAGAGCATCATCCCCAATACCGCAAAGAGCGCAAGCGGGAAGACCTCTGTGTGCTCGACGCGGCTCCTGATCGCCTCCCGCTCGGCCGGCGTACCTGGAACCGCCGCGGCCTGGGGCGCGAAAACACTGGCGTTCTCGATCTTGGTTTCGGCAAACATGAACAACGATGCCGCACTGAAGACGATCACAATTGTCCACATGAAGTACGTAGGCCCGTCGAGGGCCAACGAGTCGACCGCCACCACCGCCTCATCGCCGGCTGCCCAGTTCAGCAGCGTGGTCGCCAAGGCCAATCCCAGGGAGGCAAACGTCACCACCAGCTGAACAGCGCGGCGCAGCTCGCGGGGAACGACCGCCTCAGCCAGTACCCCAAGGCAGGCTCCGGCGAAGATGATCAGAATCGGCGCCAACAGGCCGTACTCGATGGTTGGTGCGATGATCTCCATTGGCATCAGGACAGCGATGCTCATATCAGCGGCCCCCCTCAGCGCTGACCCTCGGTTGGGGATCCGTCACGCCCACGTGCTGCATCGTCGCCTCGGTGGACGGCGCGATGATCGACAGCATGGGTTTCGGAAAGAAACCGAGTAGCAAGATCAGCAGCACCAGCGGAGCCATGGCAAGCCGTTCACGGCCATTGAGTTCAGTGACCTTTTCCTTGACCTCCTCAGAAGCCGGGCCAGTCATCGTCCGCTGGTACATGATCAAGATATAGAGCGCAGCTAGCACGATGGCGAGCGTGGAGATGGTTGCGTAGGCCGGATGCCTGCCGAACGTGCCGGCCAGCACCATGAACTCCGACACAAAGCTCGCCAAGCCAGGCAACGACAACGTGTTAAGCCCAGCGAACAGCAGCAGGCCCGCAAGCACTGGAGCCACTTGATCCACCCCGCGATAGGCGTTCATGTCCCGCGAGCCGCGGCGCTTGATCAGATATCCGGCCATCACAAACAAGGCTGCGGTCGCCATCCCGTGGTTGAGCATGTAGAGCGTTGACCCGGTCAAGCTCTGGCTGGTGAACGCGAAGATGCCGAGCACGATGAAACCGAAGTGACTGATCGATGTGTACGCGATGAACCGCATGATGTCTCGGCTGCCGATGGCCAAGATAGCGCCGTACAAGATCGAGATGGTGGCCAGCACCAGCACGACCGGTGTTGCCCACTGGCTTGCCTCCGGAAACAGACCCAGGCAGAACCTGATCATGCCGAAGGTGCCGATCTTGTCCATTACGCCGACCATCATGGTTGCCCCGCCGGCTGTCGACTCCTCGGCCGCGTCCGGGAGCCAGGTATGCAGCGGCACGAGCGGTGCCTTGATCGCAAACGCGAACATGAAGCCGATGAACAGCCACCGGCCGGTAGCAGTCCCAAAGTCCAGCTGGCTGAGGGTGCTCAGCAGGTAGCTGGGCTCCCCGGCCCTGTCCGACTGCACGTACAAGCCGATGATCGAGGCCAGCATCACAAACCCGCCCAGCAAGCCGAAGATCAAGAACTTGGCTGCCGCGTACGTCCGACGCGGTCCGGGCCCGAAGCCACCGATCAGGAAGTACATCGGAATCAAGATGACTTCGAAGAACACGTAGAACAAGAACACGTCGGTGGCGAGGAAGAGGTACAGCGCACAGCTCTGGACTGCCAATACCAGCGCGAAGAACACCCGGGCGTCATACTTCGGAGCCACGGTTGCAGCATCTGTGGGAGCAGGTCCTTCGACGGGCTCAGGACCCATGTCGGCCGGGTCAAAATCGCGCCACGAGGCAATGATCACCACCGGTGTGATGATCACCACCAGCAGGACGAGAGTAAGGCCGATACCGTCCAGGCCGAGCGCGTAATACACCCCGAGTGGCTTGATCCAAGGCGCCTGCTCGACCAGCTGCATGCCGCCGCCGACCCTGAACTGGGTGGCAGCAATGTAGAGAGCAAGGGCCAGCGTGATCAGCGATACCGCCAGCGCCACCTGTTTGGCGGCCTTGACGCCGGAGAAGATCAGCACCACCGCACCGACGGCCGGCAGCAGGGCCAGGATGCTGAGCCAGGGAATAGTCACGTCCGCCTCCCTAGCCCAGCCGGCCCAGCACGATGACTACCCCGACAATTGCAGCTCCCAGCGTCATGGTGAGCGCATAGGAACGGACGAAACCGTTCTGCACGCGACGCAACCGAGCCGACATCCCGCCAATCGCAGCCGCCGTGCCGTTCACAGTGCCATCGATTCCGGAGTCCTCGAACCTGACGAGTCCGGACGTGAGCTGCTGCCCCGGACGCATGAACACTGCCTCGTTGAAGGCGTCGCCGTACAGATCGTTGCGTCCGGCCACGGTGAAGAAGGACCGGGTCTCGGGCTGGCTGAGCGGAATGTCGCGACGCGGCCCGAAGATCAACACGCTGATCCCGACACCGATGGCGACGACTACCAGGGTGACAAGCCCGATGGTCGAGAAGTGCAGCAAGCTCGGCGCCTCCTCATGTGCACCGCCGCCCACGGCGGGATCAAGCCAGCCGACGATCCAGTTGTTGAGCACCAGCCCGCCAACAGCCGAACCGATTCCCAGCAACACCAGCGGTACCAGCATCACGCGCGGCGACTCGTGCGGATGTACGTCCTCCTGCCAGCGCTTGGCGCCGAAGAAAGTCATCAACATCAGCCGGGTCATGTAGAAGGCCGTGATGCCCGCGCCCAGCATGGCGAGCGCTCCGACCACCGCGTTCTTCTCAAAGGCGACCTCGATGATGTGGTCCTTCGCATAGAAGCCGGAGAAGAACGGAAACCCGATGATCGCCAGGTAACCGGCCGCAAACGTGACGAAGGTGATCGGCATGATCCGAGACAGTGCGCCGTAGCGTCGCATGTCCACCTCGTCATTCGTGGCATGCATCACCGAACCTGCCCCGAGGAACATGTCGGCCTTGAAGAAACCATGCACGAGCAGCAGGAAGATCGCGTACGCGTAGCCGGCCGGCCCGATTCCGGCAGCAAGCATCATGTAGCCGATCTGGGACATGGTCGAGCCAGCCAGCACCCTCTTGATGTCGTCCTTGGCGCACCCGATCCAGGCGCCCACCAGCAACGTCACCGTGCCGACCACAACCACGGCCGTGCTGGCTGCTGTGGACTCCGCAAAGACCGCGTTGCTGCGGGTGATGAGGTAGACGCCGGCCGTCACCATGGTGGCGGCATGGATCAGCGCCGACACCGGAGTGGGACCCTCCATCGCATCCAACAGCCAGGACTGCAACGGGACCTGCGCAGACTTGCCACACGCACCGAGAAGCAGCAGCAGCCCCATGATCAACGCCGTGCTGGCGCCCACATCGGGCATGCCTTCGTTGACGTCCAGGAACGCCGACGACCCGAAAGTAGCGAGCATGAGCATGATGGCGAGGGACATGCCCATGTCACCAACCCGGTTGACCACGAATGCCTTCTTGGCCGCCGTCGCAGCCACCGGCTTGTACTGCCAGAACCCGATGAGTAGGTACGACGCCAGGCCCACGCCCTCCCAGCCGACGAATAGCACCAGGTAGTTGTCGGCCAGGACGAGCAGCAGCATTGCGGCGACGAAAAGGTTCAGGAAAGCAAAGAAGCGGCGCCGGCGAGCGTCGTGGGCCATGTAGCCAATGGAGTAGACGTGTATCAGGCCGCCGACGCCGGTGATCAACAACACGAAGACGATCGAGAGCTGATCGATCAATAACCCGACGTCGATCTGCCATCGCCCGCTGGAGATCCAGTTGTACAGCGGCACGGATACGGCGCGAGTCGCCTCGTCGCGGCCGAGCAAACCAACGAAGTAGTAAAGGCCGATCGCGAAGGACGCCAGCGGCGCAGCCGCGCCAAGGTAGGGCGCCCATCGGTCGGCACGCCGGCCGACCAGGAGCAGGACCGCGGAGCTCGCCGCAGGGATGGCAACGAGCAGCCAGGCCAGCGTGAAGAAGCCGGTGGCCGGCACGGGCGTCACGATCTCGAGTGGGAGCATCGCAGTCCTTAGAACTTCAGCAGATTCGCGTCGTCGACGGAGGCCGAGCGGCGGGTACGGAAGATGGTCACGATGATGGCCAGCCCAACGACGACCTCCGCGGCCGCCACCACCATCACGAAGAAGGCGGCGACCTGGCCGTCCAGCGCACCGTGCATCTTCGAGAACGCCACTAAAGAGAGGTTGGTGGCATTCAACATCAGTTCGACGCACATGAATGCCACGATGGCGTTGCGCCTGATCATGAACCCGACCGTGCCAATGGTGAACAAGATCGCCGAGAGAACGATGTAGCTGGTAGTGCTCATCTTCTCTGGGCTTTCTCGCTCGCGCCCGGTCGCGCGTTCCGGGTCCGCTCTTCCTCCTCGCTCGGCGACGATTGGACCTCGCAAGCCCGACTCCGCCACGTAGAGCGTCGCCTCACCGCGTCGTCCAGAGCGGACCGCGCGCGACCTACCCGACGCTCGCGAGATTCGGTCCCCATCATGTTTCTTCCTCAGTTGTGTGCGGAGTTTCGTCTTTGGTGACGGCTTCAACCGTTTGGTCCACGGGCTTGACGAGGTCTCGGCTGTCGAGGACTGCCCCGCGGGCTTTCAGCGTGGCCGACACTGAGAGCTCCGAAACGCTGCCGTCGGGCAGCAGCGCGGGCGTATCCACGGCGTTGTGCTGCGCAAAGACTCCTGGAGTGGGGAGCGGGCCGGGATGCTGGCCCGTCTCGGCATAGCGCTTCATCCTGAGTCCGGCTAGATCGGACTGGGTGCGACGCTTGATCAGCCGTTCACGGTGGGCGAGGACCATGGCCCCGACGGCGGCGGTGATCAGCAACGCCGACGTGGCTTCGAAGGCGAAGACGTAGCGATTGAACACCAGCGCGGCAATTCCTTGGGTGTTGCCCCCGTTCTCAGAGTTTGCCGCAGCCAACCCGGCAGTGGGACCGACGATCGCGTTACCCAGGGCGAAAACCAGGAGCGAGCCGAAACCCAGGCCGGCGAGGATGGCCAGCGTTCGCTGTCCCTTGATGGTCTCCACCAGAGACTCCGCAATGTCGACGCCGACCAGCATCAACACGAACAAGAACAGCATCAAGATCGCGCCTGTGTAGACGATGATCTGCACCGCAAAGAGGAACGGCGCGTCCAACGCCGCGTACTGGACGGCCAGAGAGATCATCACCGCCGCGAGGCATAGCGCGGAATGCACCGGCTTGCGCGCTGCGATCATTCCCAGGGCACCCAAGATCATGACCGGGGCGAGCATCCAGAAGGCCACCGTGGCGCCCGTGACGAGCGGCATCAGCAAAGCTGTGAACACGATCTTCACCGGTCCTTCGCCGCGTGCTTGCGCTGGTAACGGAAGCCCTGATTGATCGGCCGCGGCCGCACGTCACTAATGTCACCCGCCCTGTCGTCCGGCTGGGATGTGGGAGGCAGGCCGAGGAAATATGCCTGCTCATCGTCACCGAGCCGGCGCTCGTGGGGCGGCTCCTCCATGCCGGGCAGCAGCGGAGCAAGCAGGTCGGACTTCTCATAGATCAACTTCTCACGAGTGTCGTCGGCGAGCTCGAACTCATTCGTCATGGTCAGGGCTCGCGTTGGACACGCCTCGATGCAGAGGCCGCAGAGGATGCAGCGCAGATAGTTGATCTGGTAGACGCGCCCGTACCGCTCACCCGGCGAATACCGCTCCTCCTCGGTGTTCTGCGCTCCTTCGACGTAGATCGCGTCGGCCGGACATGCCCAGGCGCACAGCTCACATCCCACACACTTCTCCAGCCCATCCGGCCAACGATTCAGCTGATGCCGGCCGTGAAAGCGCGGCGCTGTGACCCGGGGCCCGTTCGGGTAATCGATCGTGAAGGTCTTGCGGAACATCGTCCGGAAGGTCACGCCGAAGCCGGCGATGGGATCGAAGACTCCCATCAGGCCTCACTCCCTTCCTTGGTTGGTTGTGCGCCGGCCGGTGGATCCGCCGACAGATCCTCCTCACCTCTGAGGACCTGCGCAAACTCGGGCAGCACCTGACCGCCCATCGGCGGGACAGGATAACCGCCAGCGAAGGCATCGAACTCAGGGACAGGCTCCTCGGCCGCTTCCTTTGACTCCTCTTTGCCGCCACCCAAGAAGGTCAGGCCGAGCAGCAACACAAACGCCACAGCCGCGCCCAGCCAGAACCCACGGCCGCTGAACCAGCCCTCCCGCTGGCCAACCCTCAAGATCGCGATCATGAGGGTCCAGACGAGTGAGATGGGGATCAACCAGCGCCAGCCAAATCGCATGAACTGGTCGTAGCGCAGCCTAGGCAGCGTGCCGCGTAACCAGACGAAGATGAAGAGCAGGATCAGCACCTTCACCAGGAACCAGAGCAGGCCCCAATAGCCGGTGTCGGCGCCAGGCAGCAGGTTGAACGGCAGCGGAGCATGCCACCCACCGAGGAAGAGGGTGGCGGCCAGTGCGGAGACGGTGATCATGTTCATGTACTCGGCCATGAAGAACATTGCGAAGCGCATCGAGGAGTACTCGGTGTGGAAGCCTCCAACCAACTCGCCCTCTGCCTCCGGCAGATCGAATGGCGCCCGGTTGGTCTCTCCGACCATGGAGATCAAATAGATGATGAACGACGGCAAGAGCTGCACCGCAAACCACACCGGTACGCCGAAGACGGTCGCCGGCTCAGCTTGTTTGGCGACGATTTCCGACGTCGACAGCGACCCGGCGTACAGGAAGACCGCAACCAGCGCCAGGCCCATCGCGACCTCGTAGCTGATCACCTGCGCACTGGAGCGCAACGCTCCCAGCAGCGAGTACGTCGATCCGGACGACCAGCCGGCGAGCACAATCCCGTACACCCCGATCGAGGCGATTGCCACGATGAAGAGCACCGAAACCGGCAAGTCGGTGACCTGCAACGGCGTGGTGATATCGGTGAACGGCACCCGCACGATTCCTGCCATGGGGATGACAGCAAAAGCGGTGATCGCCGGAATGGCGACGACGAACGGCGCGAGCATGAAGACGACCTTGTCGGCCGCGGTAGGCGTGAAATCCTCCTTGAACATCAGCTTCATGCCGTCGGCCAGGGACTGCAGCAACCCGAACGGCCCGTTCATGTTGGGGCCTTGGCGGTGCTGCATGAAGGCGACGACGCGGCGTTCGTACCAGATCGTGAACAGGGTGAGCAGCATCAATATCACGAACGCGAACAGCGCTTTGAGCGCCACCACCCACCAGGGGTCGTTGAAAAAGACTTCGAGGTCCATCGGGGCGAGCGGACTCATTCGCTTGCCTCCGTGTCATCGTCAACTTCCGCTATGCGCCCTGAGCCCTTCGACGAGCTCAGGACGGCGCCTGTCGAAGGGCGCGCTTCGACAAGCGCCGTCCTGAGCTCGTCGAAGGGCTCAGCGCTCATAAGGTCGGCCGCCGACCCAATCGTCACCAGATCACCGGCGCTCGCGGCGAGATGCTGCGGAATTCCCAGCCGTGGAGCTCGGCTCGGGAGCCAAACGACCCCGTCGACCATCTCTGAGTCGATCACGGTCGGCAGCGTTATCGAGCCGCGGTCGTTGCTGATCATTGCCACGCCAGCAATTCCGGCAGCTGCGGCCGTGCGGGGACTTACCCGTGCCTCAGCGGGGCGCGCTGTGGCCTGGAGGTATGGCTCTCCGTCGAGCGCGCGACTCTCGTCGAGCGCCATTCGCCACGTGGCGAGCAGAACGGTACTGCCGTCTGGCTCAGCTGGCTCGCCGGCTGGGTAATCGGGTGCCTCGGTACGTACGCCTTCCCAGGTTCCCAACTCGTCGAGTTCTGCGCGAGCTTGGGCAGCTGTACGGAATCCCAGATCAGTGCCTAGACCATCGGCCAGCGCGGCCAGCACCCTGAGGTCGGACATGTCGTTGGGTTGCTCGAGCACGATGTCGAACGGCCGGCGCCGACCTTCCCAGTTCACGAATGTGCCTGCACGCTCATGCATCAGGGAGACCGGGAAGACCACGTCCGCACGTTCGGTGACCAATGAGGCCCGAGTCTCCAGACTGACCATGAAGCCGATCGCCTCAAGCCCCTCGAGCACGCCCTGCGGATCGACGAAATCGTTCGGATCCACGCCCGCAACGATGAGCGCCTCGAGTTCAACATCAGCAGCGGCGATCAGGATCTCGTCGGCGTCGCGGCCTTCCAGGTGCGGCAGGGATTCGACCCCCCAAGTCGTCTGGGTGTCGACACGGGCAGCGGCGTCCGACACTGGACGGCCGCCCGGCAACAGATTCGGCAGGCAGCCGGCTTCCACCG
>DATEWO010000249.1:0-13210 GCA_035257925.1 Propionibacteriaceae bacterium
GGCAAGCTTCGAACTGTCGTGGGTAGAGGGCTTGGCCCGCCGGTACGCGGCCCAGGAGACGGCCACCCGGCAGGTGCTCGCGGCGGCCGAGGCGGCCTGCGATCAGAGACCATACTGGTCGTCTTGGCGTCATTGGCAACCACGGCACACATTCGCGGCGACGACAACACAGCTGGGCCGCACTTGAGCGGAGCATCGCGCTTGCCGAAGCCGGGCACAACACGACACGGCTGCGCTTCTGGCGATTTCGCCGAACGCATTCCGCTCGACGAGGCAGGCGCGGCGATGATGGCCATGGACAACCCGGCGGCGGCGCGTGCTGGGATTACCGTCGCCGTCCCCGACACCGGGGTTGATCACCAAGCCACCGCACGATAAGGGTGGCAGGGGTCTGAACGTTTGGACTGTGCCATATGAGCCGACCGGTGATGTGCCCGATGACGGTGCCTGTTGCGGGCCAGCCTGGATAGCGGGAGCCGGCTCCAGTCCGAGTGGTTAGGACCGGCAGCAGAGCGAGCCACCAGAGGAAGGCCATTAGATACTGTCCGCATGCCGCCCGCCGACGACCAACCGTGGTCGCCGTTCCCCGTGCAGGACTGGTCTACTCTGCCGGCGGATCCGCTGGGCAGCGTCGCAGTAAATCCCACCTGGCCCGCACCCGAGCCGCAACGATCATGGTGGCGGCCGCTTGTCGTTTTCGCTCTTGTCGCCGCACTTGTCGCTGGCGCCGCATTCGTGGCCAGCTCGGTCGGGGTCGCTGCCCAAGTCACTGCGGCCGCCGACTATCTGCCGTCAGATGGTGCAGTGTCTTATGAGCGAACCGACACGACCCATGAGCTCAAGAGCGAGGTTGGCCTCGCGGTCACCGAATCGGCGCGGCTGTCAGGCGTCGCCGGCCTGCTCAGCACCGACGGTGCGTTCGCCTCGAAGCTGCTGGCTGTGTCCTATCCGGAACGCGACAGGATTCAAATCCTGCGGACTATCACGACCGCGATCAATGATCCGACCGCGACGGCACAGACCATCCGCTTCTATCGAGTCAACGCCGGCGTCGAGCTTATGGGTCTGAGCACGCCCTCAGAGGGCTACGTCTATGACCCAGCCCTGGTGGTGTTGCCGGCGGAGGTACGCGCCGGGAGTAGGTGGGGCGGGGCCGGGTCCGCTGGGGACACCTACGACTATCGCAGCGAGCTAAGTGCCGAAGCCAGCGGCGATGACTGCCTCAATGTCAAAGGAGAGGTGCGCTACCACTCCAAAAAGGGGCAACTCGGTCGCGTCGTGACGATTAGCCAAACATGGTGCCAACGCGAGGGTCTGGTTGCAGAGAGCCAGAGCTTCGCCGCCGTACGCACCGCCTCATCTCGTGTCGAACCACCCGTGCCAAGCGTCGAGACCACCGCCAACTCTCCAATCCGCTGGGCGGCGCCGCAACGCTGGACCGCCAAGGCGCTGAGCACGATCTCGATCAATCCGACCTTCGGGCAGGAGCCGATGGTGGGCTCACCGTCTTCGGCCGTTGCGTCAGTGCGGACTGAGTCTGGTCTGGTGATCAGGCCCACTATCGGGCGCGGTGACCTGGTCGCCACGACCCCGAAGACACTCACGGAGTGGACCTCGATCTGGCGGGCGCATCCGGGCGGCAGCCTGCTGAGCCTGAGTACGTTCGGCGATGTGATCATCGCGACGACGAGCAACCGCCAGATGGTTGCCTATTCCGATGTTGGCGTGCGATTGTGGCAGCTCACGCTTGATGATCTTGCTCCGACGCCACCGGTACGGATCAGTGAAAGCGACGCGGTCCTGGTCGATCTTGCCGGCGCGATGCGAAAATTTGATCTTGGAACGGGTGCTGTGTTGTGGCAGCAGAACGTTGGCTCCGACGTCAACCTCCCACCCGCCGCGGGTGCGGGAGTCGTTGTCGTCATGGACCGAGGTGGTACGACCACTGCCTTCGAGGAGGCCACGGGCAAGCGCCGTTGGAGTCTGGACATGCAGGGCAATGCTGCAGCTGTCATCGGCGAGACCGTAGTAGTGATTCAAGATCAGACTGCCCACGCGCTATCAACCGTCAGCGGCCGGCACCGGTGGGTACGGCCTATCTTCGGGACGCTGACTGACATGGTGAGTTTCGCAGGCCAATTCGTGGTCGCCACCAAGAGCCAGTCCGTCATGCTGAGCGCCGACGGTGTGGTCACTCAACGACTCGGGCCAGTCCTCACCCTGACACCAGCCCAAGATCATCTCCTGGCCTGGGGACCGACGGAGGCGCTGGTGATCGCACGAGACGGAAAGATCGTCACCCGCTGGAAGCTGCCGGCGCTCACTCTGGCGCTCCAGGACCGCCCTGCCCTCGCGACCTCGCAAAGCGTCTTGCTGTTCAGCAACGACTGGACGTTTCAGGTTTGGGACGATGTCGGCTGACCTCGACCCGACAGGTCACTCCCGGGTGCTGGCGGCCTCCGGCACTGCGACAGCCGCGGAGCCCGAGGATGGCACGTCGGACCTCAGCCTCAGCCGCCCAGGACTTGCCCGATTCGCGGCCGGTCTGTACCGGCAGACGCTCGTCGAACCAGTGGAGCACGGACGGATGCGTGATCTGGACTGGCCGTACGGCCTGCGCTCGATCGTGCTGGCGGGCTACGTCGTCTTTGTCATCGCCGGCCTGATGGTGATCTTCTCCGGGCTGATCCGCGAACACAGCACCCTGATCATCTTCGGCTCTGGCCTGGGACTGCCGGAGCAGATGGTCTGGCCACTGGTGCTACTGCTCTCCTTCGGAGTGGCCTCCCTGATGGCAGCGGCACAGCACGGACCCTGGTGGCTCAAGGTGCTCGGGCTGTTGTTCACCCTCATGGTGATGGGAACATGGTCGCTGCGCAGCCCATCGCTTGCCGGCTGGGCCGGTTGGCCGGTGATAGCCGCCAGCCTGATGGTGGCGATGCTGCTCCTGGTGATCATTCGATGGCGTCGCAGGTTCGCTTGGTGGGAGTTCGCCGTCATCTGGGCGCTGGTCGGTCTGGGAATGACGATCGGCGTTGCCGAAACCCGCGAAGCCAAGGTCTACGGCTCAGACCTCAACCCGCTCAACCTCCAGCAAACAGCGGCCGTCCTCGGCTACCTTGCGCTGCCAGCCGCGACATTTGCAGGTGCCGCAGTGGCGGAAGTCACCGTACGCGCGACCGTGGCAGCTACCCAGAATGCGCAGCGGTTCGCCAAGCAGGGATGGCCGTACCTGATCTTGATTGTGGTCCTCTGCGTCCGCCTGATCCAATGCATCTGGCTGATTGCAGAACGGGATCCTGTCGTAGAAGGCTTGACCGCCCTGCTGTGGGCAAGCACGCTGGTTGCCGCCTTCGCGGTGGTCGGCCTGATCATGCTGCGGCTATCCCGGCGACAGCAGGCAGTCCCCGTCGTCTCCGGATTGGGCGACGAGCTCGGCCGAGTCGGCTTCACCATCGCGGCAGCGCTGATTGCCGTCACGCTTCCTGTTCAGGTCTTCTTATCGGTCCTACAGGTGCTTGCCTCACTCGAGCCCGGAGGTGCAGCGGCGCGGTTGTCGTTCGACATCACGCCGCTCCTCACCCGCATCGTCGACCCCAGCCGCGTGCTGGTCGGTGTGGTCTTGATCATGCTTGCAGTGCGCGCTGCGCGCCGCGGCCGGAGCGGCCGGGCTCTGGTTCTGGGCTGCATCGGCGTGATGTTGGTTGCGCTCGCCCGCCAGCTGCTGTTCGGCGATCGGACGCCGGCCCCCATCAATCCTGATGCACTGAATCTGGTGGCCTCCGCGGTGGTGATGGTTGCCGTCGTGATCTTGTTGGTTCGCCGAAGTTTGACACCCCAACGCGCGCTGGCGTTTAGCGGCGTGCTGATCTTGTCCGCCTTGTTCTCCTATCGCGACTTCATCTCCGACCCGCTCGGGGCAGTGCTCGGTTTCTCTGGGGTGGCATTGGTGCTGTTCGGTTTGACCTGGGACCTATTCACCGGTTCTGGTTGGGCGAATGCGGAGAGCCGCCGGTTTTCGCGACCCACTCGGGTCTTGCTGGTCTTGACCAACTACGTGCTGAGCATGACCGTCCTGGCGTACGCAGCCCTGATCCGAGACGGCAGCACGACGATCTACTTTGATCCCTTTGCCCAGCTCGGCGATCTGATCTTCGGCACTGGGCTGCTCGCCGCCGCCACGGTTGCGGTTTTCGAGTGTGCATGGCGCGACCGGCCCATCTCATAGCTCTTTTTGTGTCGCCTGCGCTGATTCGTCAGTCGTGTCTGTTCCAATACCTGCGTACCAACTGACCATTCCTAGACCAGGAACTGCGATGTACCGGTTGACTCGGGGGCCGATGACGCTGCCTGTTCCCCCCACGCTCGACGCGTCGCAGCGTGCCGTCGTCGATCACCTGGGCGGCCCGCTGCTGGTACTGGCCGGACCGGGCACCGGCAAGACCACAACCCTGGTCGAGTGCGTGGTCGATCGGATCGAGCACCGCGGCGTGGCGCCGGACAGCATCCTGGTGCTGACCTTCTCTCGCAAGGCTGCGGCCGATCTACGCGCTCGGATTGCTGCACGGTTGGGCCGTACCACGGTCACCCCGATGGCTATGACCTTCCATGCCTTCTGTTACGCGTTGGTGCGTCGATTCGGCAATGAGGCCGACCTTGAATCGAACGGCTACGAATCGAACGGCTACGACGCGCCGCTGCGGTTGTTGACCGGACCGGAGCAGGAGTTCCGCGTCCGGGAAACTCTTCGGGGAAGTCTGGAAACTCAGCGCGCCCACTGGCCGGAATCGCTCGCTCGCGCCTTCCCCACGCGGGCGTTCGCCAGCGAGGTTCGCGCGGTGCTGGCCAGGGCGCGACAGCTTGGCATGGATCCTGATGATGTTGTCACGGCAGGTCACGCCACGGGTCGAGCGGAGTGGGTGAGCCTGGGAGCCTTCTTCGACGAGTACCTCGACGTACTGGATGCCGAAGGCGTGCTCGACTACGCCGAGCTAGTGCACCGCAGCCGCATTTTGCTGTCGCGGCCCGAGATCGCGACAACGCTGCGCAGTGAGATCGACTGTGTCTTTGTCGACGAGTACCAAGACACCGATCCCTCGCAGGTGCGGCTGTTGCAGGTGGTCGCTGGTGGCGGGCGGGATGTGGTCGTTGTGGGGGATCCCGACCAGTCGATCTATGCGTTTCGCGGGGCTGAGGCGCGCGGGATCTTGGACTTTCCGGAGCTGTTCCGCACCGGTGGGGGAGAGTCGGCGCCGGTCCTGGCACTGAATCGGACCCACCGCTTCGGTAGCGCGTTGCTTGCCGCCAGCCGCAGCGTCGCCGGCCGGTTAGGCATACCGCGTTCGCTGCCGGCCGAGGTGTTCGCTGCCTTCCGTCACCCCACTGCAGAGCCCGAACTTTCCAAGGGAAAGGTGGAGATCTTCACCTGCCGCAGCGCGGGCGCCGAGGCCGAGCACATCGCGGAAATCTTGCGGAGCGCACAGCTCCGCGACAACCTGGCTTGGACCGATATGGCGGTGCTGGTCCGTTCTGGCCGCACCACGATTCCAGGATTGACCCGGGCACTGGTTGCCGCCGGCGTACCGGTCGAGGTGGCTGGCGATGAGATCCCGTTGGCTGCCGATCCTGCAGTGCGTCCCCTGCTGCTGGCCCTTCAGGTCGCCGCGGGAGGCTGCGCACCGACAACCGACGAGGCACAGCTGCTACTCACCTCACCGCTCGGTGGAATGGACAGCATGTCCACTCGGCGGTTGGGACGAGCCCTCCGTGAGGCCGAGCGTGCCGAGTTGGCAGGCACAGCCCTACCACGGTCCTCCGTTGAGCTGACGAGCCTCGCATTGCGCCATCACGACCTGCTGGACGAATGCCCGCCCAGTCCGGATATCGACGCAGCCCGTGCGCTGGCCCAACTGTTGCGACGCTGCGAGCACGCCATCCATTCCGGAAGCACAGCAGAGGAGGCACTCTGGCTGCTTTGGTCGCAAACAACGTGGCCCGAAAGGCTTCGGCAGCAGGCAGGCGCAGCCGGCGAGGCCGGTCGTCGGGCCAACCGCGATCTGGATGCCATCTGTGCCCTGTTCGAGATCGCCGCTCGCTCCGAGGAAGTGTCAGGACTGCGTGGAGTGACGGGTTTCCTGGCCGAGGTTGAGGGCCAGCAGATTCCTGCCGACCCGTTGCGCGAGGCCGAGCTACGCGGGTCTGGCGTCCGCCTGCTGACGGCCCATCGGGCCAAGGGGTTGGAGTGGGATCTCGTCGTGGTGGCCGGCGTTCAGGAGGGACGGTGGCCGGACGTACGCCGTCGTGGCTCCTTGCTGGAACCTGATCAGCTGGGGCGCCACGAGGTGTTGGCGCCCGTTCCTACCGCGACTCGGATTGCGGAGGAGCGCCGGCTCTTCTACGTCGCATGCACCCGAGCCCGATCGCGGCTGGTCGTGACAGCGGTGGCGGGTACTGAGGGCGAGGCCGACCAGCCTTCCCGGTTCCTCGCTGAGCTTGGCGTACCTATGAAGGAGTTGCCGGGACGGCCGCGACGGCCCTTGTCGCTGTCGGCTTTGGTTGCTGAGCTCCGCAGCACCAGCGTCGACCCGGAAGCCGCGCCGCGGCTCCGTGAGGAGGCCGCCGTACGGCTGGCACGGCTGGCCGATGCGACCGATCACGACGGCCGCCCACTCGTCCCGGCTGCTCGACCAGAGCACTGGTGGGGCATGCGTCCACTGAGCCGAGCCGATCAACCCTTGGTGACACCAGAGGAGCCGGTCCACCTTTCCGGCAGCCAGTTGGCGAGCGTCCTGGCCTGCCCGCGGAATTGGTTCCTGGCGCGCAAGGCCCAGGGTGAGTCGGTGCGTACGGCTGCTGCCAGCTTCGGCTCGGTGGTTCATGTGCTGGCCGAGTATGGGGCGCACAGCCAGGCCGATCCTGAGGAGCTCGCGACACATCTGGAGTCGGTCTGGAGTCAGCTGGCCTTCGACGCGCACTGGCTCTCAGCGGTGGAGCGGGTAGAGGCTGAGTCCGCACTCGAGCGTTTCGTGGTGTGGCAAGAGGCCAGGCCCCATCTCACGCTGCTGGGTACCGAGGTCGAGTTCTCCTGCCATATCGATCTAGGCACCGATCGGGTGCATCTCACCGGCAGCGCTGACCGGGTTGAGCGCGATCCGGACGGCCGGATCAGGATCGTGGACTTCAAGACCTCAAAGTCTGCGCCGACGGCCGCCGACGTAGCGCTTCACGACCAGCTAGGGGTCTACCAACTGGCGGTCCAGCAAGGCGCCTTCGCCGCCGTAGCCGGGGAAGGCGCGCGGCCGGCCGGCGCCGAACTGGTGTACCTCCGGCTGCCCGACGGCGACAGCGGCAATCCGAAGACTTTTCAGCAGGCTTCCCTTGACGACGTGCCCTTTCCCATCAAGCCGCTGGACGGCGCAGGCAATGTCTCAAGCGCCCCGCAGCCGACCTGGGTGCATCGCCGGCTCGCGGAGGCTGCGAACATCATTCGCCGCGAGCATCACGACGCCCGCATCGGCCCAGCGTGCCGGTACTGTCCCTTCCGCACCAGCTGTCCTGCGCAGCCGACTGGTCAGCAGGTCGTGCGGTGACCGTTTACACCCTCAACCCGCCTGCCTCGAGGAATCGATTGGACAGCGCCGCGGCGCTGATCGATGCGCTGGACATCTCATTTTCCACCGAGCAGCTGGCTGCCATCACCGCGCCGCTCGAGCCTGGTGTCATCATTGCCGGCGCCGGATCTGGCAAGACGACCGTCATGGCCGCTCGGGTGGTCTGGCTGGTTGGCACCGGCGCCGTACGACCCGAAGAGGTACTCGGCCTCACATTCACCCGAAAGGCGGCCGCAGAGCTCTCCCAACGGGTACGCACCGCGCTACTACGGGCCGGACTGATAGCCGATCGCGGCGTCGATGAATCCGGTGAACAGCTGATCATGACTTACGACGCCTTCGCCGGGCGGCTGGTCGCTGAGCATGGGCTGCGGCTAGGTTTCGAAGCGGATCCGACCATGATCAGCGGTGCCACCCGATTCCGGCTCGCATCGCGGGTGGTGAAGGCTGCAGCGGGGCCCTTCGAGTTCATCTCGCGGCTTCGGCCGGCCACCGTTACAGAGCGCGTGCTGAGGCTGGACGCCGATCTCCAGCAACACCTTATAGCTGTGGATGATCTGGACGGGCATGCGCGTGACCTGCTGGTGGGCCTGGGCTCAGCACCGCTCAACAACCGGGGCAACGTCTATGCCGACGTCAAGAAGGCGATCATCGCCTGTCAGGAGCGCCTGGAATTAGCCAGCCTGGTCCGTGACTACCAGGACTTGAAGCTCCGGCTTGGGCTGGTTGAGTTCGCGGATCAGATGGCCATTGCGGCCCGGCTGGCAACCGAGGTGCCTCAGGTCTCCAGCGCACTGCGCGCCGCCTTTCGAGTTGTGCTGCTCGACGAGTACCAAGACACCTCTGCGGCACAGGCGATCATGTTGCGGGGACTGTTCTCTGGTCACTCGACCGGCGATGGTCGTGGGCACCCGGTGACAGCGGTGGGCGATCCGTTTCAGGCCATCTACGGATGGCGCGGCGCCGCGGCGAGCAACATCCTGACCTTCGCTGACGACTTTCCGCGTAGCGACGGTCGACCGGCTCAGCGTTTCGCGCTCACCGTCAACCGACGCAGCGGGCGATCGATCCTCGATGTCGCCAATGTGCTGAGCGGACCGTTGCGAACCGAGACCGGCAGCGTGATTGCAGGAGGCCTTGCAAGGATCAACCAGAGCGGCGCTGGCCTCGGGCTGTTGCGCGCCGCCGAGGCAACGCCGGTAGGTCAGGTGCGGGCCGCGACCTTCGAAACCTGGCCGGAAGAGATCAACTGGATCGGGGACCAGATTGCCGGGTTGCGGGCAAGCGGTGAAGTGTCGCGCTGGGCCGAGGTGGCGGTGCTGACCCGACGTAACGCCGACATTGCGCCGCTGTATGCCGAGCTGACCGCCCGCGATGTGCCGGTCGAAATTGTCGGACTTGGTGGCCTGCTGTATCTGCCGGAGATCATGGACATCACCGCGACCTTGCGGCTGATCGAGGATGTCACTGCAAACCCGGATCTGATCCGGCTCCTCACCGGACCTCGCTGGCAGATTGGGCCGCGCGACCTCGCCCTGCTCGGGCGCCGCGCCCGCGAGCTTGCCCGCGTCGCGCGCGGGCCAACGGAGCAACCCGGCGAGCAGCCCAGCAACGCATCAGTCCTCACCTCACTGGAGCATGCCGTTGCCGAAGTTGACCCGACCGAAGTCGTCAGCCTGCTCGACGCTTTGGACAGCCCGGGCGATGCGGCGTACTCGCCGGAGGCGCGAGATCGGTTCGCGCGGCTTTCGGCTGAGCTGACATGGTTGCGGCGGCACAGCGACGAGCCAGTGCTCGACCTGACCCGCCGCGTGATCACCACAATCGGCTTGGATGTCGAACTCATGGCCACTCCGGAGTTTTCTCGAACCTCCCGGCGAGACCAGGTCGGCGCGTTCCTGGATGCGGTCGCCGCCTATGTCGACGTGGACGGAGATGCCTCCTTGGTAGGGCTTCTGGGGTATCTCCAGGCTGAAAGCGACCAGGGCACAGGGCTTGAGCAGGCCGTTCCCTCCGACCGCGATGCGGTCAAGCTCCTTACTGTTCACAAGGCCAAGGGCCTGGAGTGGGAGGCCGTCTTCCTGCCTGCGCTCATGAAGGGTGTCTTCCCCAGTGACCGAGTCACCGACAACTGGGTGATGAACCCCTCTGTCTTGCCGGCGGATCTGCGCGGAGACGCCGGGTCGATTCCGCAGCTCACCGAGGCGACGTACGCCGGAATGGTCGACTACAAGCAGCAGCTCAGCCGCCAGCAGCTGCTGGCTGAGGACAGGTTGGCTTACGTCGCCGTCACCCGTGCCAAGCGGTTGCTGGTCGGCACCGGTCACTCCTGGCGGTCCGACCTCAGCAACGCTCGAGCGGCTTCGACGTATCTACGGGTGATCATCGAAGAGGCCGTTCGGCAGAATCAGCTGCTCGCCGAGGCCGCGCCCCCAGGACCAGACAATCCCTTGGTGACCGAGGTCGCCCCGCGAAGCTGGCCCATGCCGCTGGATCCTGAGGCGCTGGCCCGGAGGCACGATGCGGCACTGGATGTGGAGCGGGCCCGGCAGCGACACGCCGATCTGGGCCGCTACGACGACCCGGCGAGCGAGCCATTGCTGCTCGATGATCATGAGGTCGTTGCCGGCTGGGACGCCGACATCGACCGGCTGCTCGCGGAGGCGGTCGAGTCGCGGTCGGGAGTTCGGCTGGTGGAGCTACCCGCCCAGCTGTCGACGACTGCACTGCTCCGGCTGAACGCCGACCCAGCGGCTTTCATTGCGGAGCTGGCGCGGCCGATGCCACGCCAACCTTCTCGTAGCGCCCGATTCGGCACCCGCTTCCATCACTGGGTTGAGCGCTATTTCGGCGGCCGCCTGCCCAATGGCGGCCTGGGCCAGCAACAGCTACTCGATCTTGATGAGCTGCCCGACCGGGCAGACTCAGATACTCACGACGAACAAGAGCTGCGGGAGCTCTGCGAGGCCTTCGCGGCCGGACGGTTTGGCGGCACGGTGCCATACGCGATCGAGGCGCCGTTCAGCATCTGGATCGCCGGCCGACTGGTCCGGGGTCGGATCGACGCGATCTACCGGCTGCCCGATCCGGCCGCGCCCGATGGGGTCAGTTTCCAGGTGGTGGACTGGAAAACCGGGCGCTCCGAGGCTGCCGATCCGCTGCAGCTTGCCATCTACCGGCTGGCCTGGGCCGAGGCGTACGGGCTTCCGGTCGAGCAAATCGACGCGATCTTCTACTACGTACGCAGTGACGAAATCCTCCGGCCAACCGAGCTGCCGGACCGCCGTACCGTCGAGTCGATCCTGACAGGTTGAGCGATTACCCTGACCTCGTGATCAATTGGGCGATGCCGAGCGACCTCGACCGTGTCGATCATCACCGCGGATCCGCTGAGTGGGTCGCCGGACTCTGGCACGCCGAGGACGCCAAGCTGCTCACCCTTGATCCCGAGTCACGATTCTCGACCAATGCCGGCGGCAGCAAGCTGCGCATGACGAGGCCATTCATGGAGTTCGACAGCCAGCGGCACCGGCTGCTGGGACTGCTCAACGAGTCGCCGATCTTCGCAGTGGAAGAGCTGGCCGACGGAGAGATGCATGATTTCCGCGAGGTTGGTTTTCAGCTCACCGACAACGAGCGCGACATCGCCGCCACCGCCGCCGCGTTGACCCATTGGCATCGCATGGAGCCGCAATGCCCCCGGTGCGGTGCGGCGACGGTCGTGATCAACGGTGGGTTTGCGCGGCACTGCACGCGCTGTGGCCGAGATCACTTCCCGCGAACGGATCCGGCCGTGATCGTTGCAGTGGTCGACGCCGAGGACCGGTTGCTGCTGGGTGGCCAAGCCGCGTGGGGAAATCGGGTGTCGGTACTCGCCGGCTTTGTGGAGTCCGGCGAGTCGCTGGAGCACGCCATCCACCGGGAAATCGGCGAAGAAGTTGACATCAACCTGTCCGACTTGCGCTATTTCGGAAGCCAGCCGTGGCCGTTTCCGCGCTCGCTGATGGTCGCTTTCTTCGGCCGGGCAACCGACACCGACATACGCGTCGATACCGACGAGATCGCCCATGCGGAGTGGTACACCCGTGACCAGCTGAGCGCCAAGCTGGACTCTGGAGCGCTGGAGCTGCCTGGGAACAGCTCCATCGCATCTCGGATGATCCAGGCCTGGCGGGCTGCTGAGGCACCGCTTTAGACCGATGGGACGAGTCCGTGTCAGCCTGGTTCGAGGACATCCGGGCAAGAAGATGATCACGGACTAACGACGGTTGATCAGCTCGCCGCCTGGGACGACTCCGCGGCCAGCCGGTGCCGCAGCCCACTTGCCCGGTTTGCTGGACGTTGCACGGCGCGCCTGATGGCTTCCTCGGAGCCGATGATGAGGACGTGTCGCCGTGCCCGCGTAATAGCGGTGTAGAGCAGCTCACGGGTTAGCAGTGGGGAGTCCGGCGGCGGCAGGACGAACGAGACGCTGTCGAACTGGCTGCCCTGTGCCCGATGCACGGTCATGGCATGGACGGTCTGGATGGCGTCCAGCCGCACCGGTGGGAAGAGCTTGGCCGCGGCACCGCGGGCGAAGGCCGCGCGGACGCCGTCTGGTGTTTCCACGATGACGCCCGTGTCGCCGTTGTAGAGCGACATTTCATAGTCGTTGGCGGTGATCAGCAACGGCCGTCCCACATACCACTCGCCATCTTCCCCGTATCCGGGAATGGCGTCAGCCAGCCAGCGCTCCACCTCCAGGCCCCAGCGGAGCACTCCGTACGGCCCGCGCCGGTGAGCGCACAGCAGCCGATGGCGATCGAGGGCGGCCAACGCACCCGCTACGTCGCCGGACCTGGCCGCGTCCAACATGGCGACACCTGCTGTACGAACCTGTACTGCCATACCCGTCAGCGCTCTGCTCGACGCTTCGGTTGACGTAGCGTCCAGGTCGATCTCGCGGAACTGGACATCGCTTGCTCCCGAGCGGAGCACCGCCACCGCTGCGTCTGCATCGGCGGCTCTGATCGCCCGTGCCAGCACGTCGATGGCACCGCCGAACCGCCAGGTGTGCGTCAGTTGTACAACCCCGTGCACGGGCGCTTTCTCAGGGCCGGTGATCAGCCCGAGCTCGACCAGCCGCGGTCCCAAGTCCGCATCGGGTGCGCCAGGAGCCCGCGCAATGTCGGCCAGTACGGCGCCGGCCTCGACTGATGACAGCTGATCCGGGTCGCCAACCAGCACCAACCGGGCACTCGGCCGCACCGCTTCGAGCAACCTCGCCATCAGGGTGAGCGATACCATCGACATCTCATCGACAATCACGACATCGTGCGGCAGCTGATTCGTCGCATCGTGCCGGAACCGGCTTCGATTCGAGGGCAGCCAGCCCAGCAGCCGGTGCAGCGTCGACGCCGTCAGGTCGCCCAACCGGTGTTGGTCCTCCGGTTCCAGTTGCGCTGCGGCGGCTCGCACCGCCTCCTCCAGACGCGCCGCAGCCTTTCCGGTTGGCGCAGCCAGTGCAATCCGCAGAGCCGGCCCAGGCTGATCCCGCAACAGGGCTAGCAACCTGGCCACCGTCGTTGTTTTACCCGTGCCCGGGCCGCCGGCGAGCACGC
>DATEWO010000250.1:0-10894 GCA_035257925.1 Propionibacteriaceae bacterium
TCATTTGTCCGTCGTTTGTCGGTGAGGTCCGTACGCGAAGGCACGTATCGGGAGATGACTCCGATCTGCTGATCCACGCGTTCCGCAAGCCACCCACCCTGTAACAAGCCCGAAGATAGGAGCAGACCCATGAACCTCACCGTCCTCGGCGCCACCGGAGCCACCGGCACTCAGCTGGTCGAGCAGGCGCTCGCCGCCGGCCACCACGTCACGGCACTTGCCCGGTCGCCGGAGAAGCTCACCATCACCAGCCCCAACCTCCACGTCGTCCAAGGCGACGCAACCGACCGCGCGGCGGTCTCCCAGGCCATGAAGGGAGCCGACGCCGTCATCAGCACCCTCGGCGCCAAAGGATCGGTGATCGCCGCGGCGGCCCGCGCCATCGTGGCCGTGGCCAAGCAGGAAGGTCCCCAGCGCATTGTCATGTTGTCCACCTTCGCCGTCGCGCGTGACCGGCTCAAGGCCGCCAGCAAGCTCCTGACCGGCATGGCCATGGGTCCCCAGATCAAAGACAAGACCGCCGGTGAGGAAGCTCTCCGTGCCAGCGGCCTTGACTGGACCATCGTCTACGCCACCAAGCTGACCAACGGCCCCAAGACCGAACCTACGGTCGTCCCGGAGACCACGAAGGTCGCCGTGTCGCACAAGATCTCACGCGCGGATGTGGCTTCGTTCCTCCTGCAAGCGGCCACGGACGGCCTCTACAGCCGCCGCGCCGTCATCATCACGGGATGACCAGCACGCACTACACGCCCGGCCGAAGGGAACGCTACCCGATGACCACGATCTCCCGCGACTGAGGTCCGGGCGGAGCTAAAATCCACGTGAACGGCTCGATTCGGCAGACCCATCGGCTTGGTCAAAGTGGTTCAGGTGCATGTGCTTGCCGCCGTCGAGCTGATGGTCGCGCCGTTGATAAAGCACGTTCACAGTGATGCCATGCGGACCGAACTGCAGAACGGCGAACGGGTTCCGGGCAGGCCGAAGTCAGATGCTGGGTTCCGCACAGTGGCCTTGCCCTCAGTGCTGGTTGCAGTGTACGCGTGCACCTGGCCGAGTTCCCGCCGAGCGATCCGGAGGACCTGATCTTCAAGGGGCCGATGGGGGCGGCGTTACGACGAAACAACTTCCATCGATCAGTGCGTTGGACGGAATGTGTGGCCGAGGCGGGACTGCCTGAGGGCTTCCGGTTCCACGATCTGCGCCACACAGGAAACACGTTGGCGGCATCGTCGGGGGCGAGCACACGGGAGCTGATGCATCGGATGGGGCACGCGAGTATGCGCGCTGCATTGATTTATCAGCACGCCACCAGCAAGCGGGATCGGGAGATTGCGGCTGCGATTGATGAGCGGATCGGACGCGGAAGTGACAGGTAATGGCCCGTTAATGGCCCGTGACGCCCGGACTTCACTGCGAGGGCGAGGCGTTGACGGTACGATCGCCGATTGACTAGGGCTTTCGCTGTGGAGCGGGTGACGAGAATCGAACTCGCATGACCAGCTTGGAAGGCTGGGGCTCTGCCATTGAGCTACACCCGCATTTCCGTGATGATCTTGAGGCACAAAACCGTTCCCACACTCACGGAGTCGGGGCGACAGGACTCGAACCTGCGATCTTCTGCTCCCAAAGCAGACGCGCTAGCCGCTACGCTACGCCCCGGCCGTTCGGCCTGGTCCGAACGTTCGCGACGAGTGTAGGGCACGCGACTGCGCCGACCAATCCAGTTGACCGGACGTGCCGTACGGAGGTTTGGCCGGGTTACGCCTGCCCCGTAGGATTGCCGCGGCTCAGCGCGAGCCAAGCTTGGGCGGTTCCTACTCCGTCCGTGCTGCGATCACAGGAGCAACCAGCGTGCCAAGCACCGTCGAGCAGTTGAGCCCTAGCCGGGTCAAGATCACCGTTGAGGTGCCGTTCGCGGATCTCAAACCCAGTATGGATAAGGCGTATGCCGAGGTCGCCAAGTCGGTGAACATTCCGGGGTTCCGGCGCGGCAAGGTTCCGCCCTTGGTGATCGACCAGCGCTTCGGTCGGGGAGCCATCATCCAGGAAGCGTTCAACGACTCTTGGCAGAGTTTCTATGGCGCCGCCATCACCGAAAACAATCTGTCACCGCTGGCTCAGCCGGACGTCGAGGTCACCAAACTCGAGGACGGTGACGTCATCGAATTCACCGCGGAGGTCGACGTACGCCCCGAGTTCGACCTTCCGGACTTCTCCACCCTGGAGGCTCAGGTTGACGCGCTGGACGTGCCAGACACGCTTGTCGACCAGCAGCTCGACGTGCTGCGCAACCGCTTCGGATCACGCGAAACCGTCGAGCGCCCAGCCATTGAGGGTGACATCGTCACAATCAATCTCCTCGCCACCCGGGACGGCGAGCCACTGGAAGACGCAGCCGCCGAAGACGTGGAGCACACCATTGGGTCCGGACAGATGCTCGAGGGACTTGACGAGGCGGTCACCGGCCTGTCCGCCGGCGAATCAGTGACCTTCGTCTCGACGCTGGTCAGCGGACCGCTCAAGGACGAGGAGGCCGACATTCAGGTGACCGTCACCAAGGTGCAAACCTCTGAGCTGCCTGACGCAGACGATGAGTTCGCCCAGCAAGCATCGGAATTCGACACCATCGACGAGCTGCGTACCAGTATCAAGGAGCGCATCACCCGGATCGCCCGACTCGAGCAGGCGGGTCAGGCTCGCGACGCCGTACTGGAGACCTTGGTCGGACAGGTTGCTATCGAGGTGCCGGAGCACCTGCTCAACTCTGAGGTCGACACTCGCCGTCAGCAGATCACCGAGCAACTCGGACAAGCGGGGCTGACTGTCGAGCAGTACCTCGCCGACGTCGGCCAGGATCAGACCGAGGATGAATTCTGGGCCGACCTCGAAGAAAGGTCGGGCCAGGCCCTCAAAGCGCAGATCATCTTGGACAAGGTTGCCGAAGAGCACTCACTCGAGGTTGATCAGAACGACTTCACCCAACACATCCTGCGGAAGGCTCAGGCCGATGGGGTTCCGCCGCAGCAGGTTGCCGATCACCTGAAGGAACACCCGCACCACATCGAGGAGTACATGCTGGAGATCCGTCGCGGCAAGGCGCTAGCCATGATCGTCGAGTCCGCTACGGTGACCGATTCGAATGGCTCGGTGGTTGAACTGGCAAAGCTCCACGAGGACGGCACGTACGGCGATTCGGAAGCCCAGCCCGAAGACCTCGATGGCGAGGCTGCAGAGGTGCCAACAGCCGAACCGGCTCAGAGCCCAAGCTCCTAACGCTTCAGTCCGGCGTAGGCTCGGCAGTTGCGTTCCAAGATCGTGCGGGGCGCATCAGCGCTGGTTGATCTCGCCTTCTGCGCCCACAGCGAACACGCCTGATTTCCCCAAGACTCGCCAGACCCTCCGGGGTAGGTTCGTCAACGTGAACCCGACTCCCGGCTCTCTGTTTCTCAGTCACCTCAATCAGCCCGAGTGGGCACCGCGTCCCACCAGCTACAACAACTCTGGCAACCGCAATGGTTTTGGACTCGATGACAACGTGTACCAAGCCTTGCTGCAGAACCGCATCATCTTTCTCGGCTCTGAAGTCAAGGACGAAAACGCGAACGCCATCTGCGCTCAGATGCTGTTGCTGAACGCTGAAGATTCACATAAGGACATCTATCTCTACATCAACTCACCTGGCGGCTCGGTCGACTCCGGGATGGCGATCTACGACACCATGAAGTGGATCTCCAACGACGTGGCGACTGTGGCGATCGGGTTGGCTGCCTCGATGGGTCAGTTCCTGTTGTGCGCGGGCGAGAAAGGCAAGCGGTTTGCCCTGCCGCACAGCCGGATCATGATGCATCAACCCTCTGGCGGCCTCGGCGGCACGGCAAGCGATATTCGAATCCAGGCAGAGCAGTCGCTGCACATCAAGTCGACCATGCAGAAGCTGATTGCCGAGCACACCGGCCAGACGCTCGAGCAAATTGAGGCAGACTCCGACCGGGACCGATGGTTCACCGCGGAACAGGCCCTGGCGTACGGCTTCATTGATCACGTCTTTGAGACTGCTGCCCAGATTCCGTCACCTCAGGCCCCGAACCAGTGAAGGAGCGAATCGAGATGATCAACGGATTGACTTCGCAACCCTTCGCTCTGGGTCAGCCTTTCTCTCCCACCATGGATTACTACATTCCGCAGTGGGAGGAGCGTACGTCGTACGGCATGCGCCGGATTGACCCCTACACCAAGCTCTTCGAGGACCGGATCATCTTTCTCGGCACGCCGATCTCGGACGACATCTCCAATGCCGTGATGGCTCAGTTGCTCTGCCTACAGCAGATGGACGCCGAGCGCGATATCGAGATCTACATCAACTCGCCCGGCGGCTCGTTCACCGCTCTCACCGCGATCTACGACACCATGCGCTATATCAAGCCTGACGTACGCACCGTGTGCTTGGGGCAGGCGGCCTCGGCCGCCGCGGTGATCTTGGCAGCCGGCACTAAGGGTAAGCGGCTGGCGCTGCCGAACAGCCGGATCTTGATCCACCAACCTGCGACCGAGGGCGGTTACGGGCAGTCCTCCGATATCGAGATTCAGGCGAGGGAGATCCTCCGGATCCGCGCGCTGATGGAGCAGATGCTGGCCGAGGACACCGGCAAGTCGACAGACGAGGTCAGTCGAGACATCGAGCGAGACAAGTACTTAACCGCAGAGCAGGCACTCGAATACGGCATCATCGACGAGGTCTTGACCTCGCTTAAGGCAGTTCCGGTCTAGTGGCGCCATGAGCCTGACAGGTGGACGAAATGTCCTCCACTTCACGGAGTCGTCAGGCTAGGGTGGGAAACCGAGCCACACGATCGGGCGTCGGAGAGGAGGCGGTGTGGCGCGCATCGGAGAGAGCGGCGACTTGCTGAAGTGTTCCTTCTGCGGGAAGAGCCAGAAGCAAGTCAAGAAGCTCATCGCTGGTCCGGGTGTCTATATCTGTGACGAGTGCATCGATCTCTGCAACGAGATCATTGAGGAAGAATTCTCCGAGGGCGCCGAGGTCGGCCTGCTCGATGAGCTGCCCAAACCTCATCAGATCCGTCACTTCCTCGACAGCTATGTGATCGGGCAAACCAACGCTAAGAAAGCGCTGGCCGTCGCCGTCTATAACCATTACAAGCGTGTCCGGGCCGAAGCAGCCAATCCGGCCCGGCGGGCCGAGGACGACAGTGTCGAGCTGGCGAAGTCCAACATCTTGCTGATCGGACCCACTGGCTGCGGTAAGACCTACCTTGCCCAAACACTGGCCAAGATGCTCAATGTGCCCTTCGCGATCGCGGATGCGACGGCGTTGACCGAGGCCGGCTACGTCGGCGAGGACGTCGAGAACATCTTGCTCAAGCTCATTCAGGCGGCGGACTTCGATGTCAAGAAAGCCGAGACCGGAATCATCTACATCGATGAGGTCGACAAGATCGCCCGGAAGAGCGAGAACCCCTCGATCACCCGTGATGTCTCCGGCGAGGGCGTCCAGCAGGCCTTGCTGAAGATCTTGGAGGGTACGTCGGCATCAGTGCCGCCGCAGGGCGGTCGGAAGCATCCGCATCAGGACTTCATTCAGATCGACACGACCAACGTGTTGTTCATCGTCGGCGGTGCATTCGCCGGCCTGGACCATATCGTCGCCCAGCGGGTCGGCAAACGCCCGTTGGGCTTCAACAACGACATCACCACTCGTCAGCCCGACTCAGACGATCCCTTCCACGACGTACGACCAGAAGACCTGATCAAGTTCGGCTTGATCCCGGAGTTCATCGGGCGGCTGCCGATGATCTCTTCGGTCAGCCCGCTGGACCGTGATTCTCTCATCCGCATCTTGGTTGAGCCGCGCAATGCGCTTGTCAAGCAGTTCCGCAAGCTGTTCGAACTCGACGGCGTGGAACTGGAGTTCACTCCAGACGCGGTCGAGGCGATTGCCGATCTTGCACTGCTACGCGGCACCGGCGCCCGCGGCCTGCGGGCGATCCTCGAAGAGGTCCTGCTCAATGTCATGTACGACGTTCCCAGTCGCGATGACATCGCTCAGGTGATCATTACCGACGAAGTCGTCAGAGACTCGGTGTTGCCGACTCTGGTGCCACGCGAAAAGCTCGCCAAGCGTGAGCGCCGCGAGAAGAGCGCCTGACCCTTCCTCCAGGTAACCGGTCACGTACCACCCAGATTGCGGCCTTCTCCTTGTTGCATCTGACCGGTTTCGGCAGCAGCTCGCCGCCAGTTGCGGTACGCGCGGGCGCGCCCAGCCCGTCCAAGGAGCGAGTGGTCGAGCAGGCCCTGCCACGCAGCCAGCCGACGCGGATTCCAGGCCCTTCCCAGCAGGCGGTCGGCGTCGGCGATGATTGCGGCGCCGTCCCGCAGCAGGTGCCTCGAGGTGAAACCGTGCCGCTCCCAACGGTCGGCGAGGAGGGCGCGGTCGCGTTCCAGATCGTGCTCGTGGACCTCAGCCTCGCGATGCCCGGCGCCGTCGTATTCGTGGATCCGCCGAGTCCGGTCAATCCTTAGGTCGACACGGGCGATGAAGCGGCCCCGCTCGTCGAAGATTTCCTGTTGCGGTGTCACCGGAATTTCGGCTGCCTGGTGCAACACACGCATGATCGACTCCCAGGCGGACTCGCTCCGCGCATCGAGCAGCGGAATGACCTGTCGCAATAGAGGTGCACCGCGCCGCCGCTGACGGGCGGTGATCTCGAGGTCGGTCAGGGTGCAGTGCCGCAGCCGCAGCGCGGAGTCACCGAGGATGACCAGATCGAGCACACCGAGATCGCGCGCAGCCGCGAGGATCGTCTCGGCCGCCGTGGTGATCCGCAGCCCGCTGACCAGGTTCATCGGGAATGGCTGGGTGTGGCGGCATACCAGCAGCCCAGGCCGCCGGGGACGGGGATCGGCGTTGAGCATGGCGGCGAAGACCGGGTGGGCGATGGTGGCCGGCATCCACCAGCCCCGGAGCCGAGCGGCCGTGAGATGCGAGAAGGCGGCGGTTCTGGGAAGGACCAGCTGCCACGCCGCAAGTTCCTCAAACTGCGTACGGCTCAGCGCCGCGGCGTACACCCCACGAGTGATGCGTTCCCATTCCCGGCCCCGCAGCCATCCCCGGACGGGAGAGCGTGGGGTGTCTCGTACAGTCACGCCGGAAGCATGCGGACGCGGACCGCAATCGTCCGAGCCTCCAGTGCATCTGTGGACAGGCCTCCCTACCCGCTCCCTCCTGTGGAAACCGGTCACCTACCACTGGCCTCCTGACAAAACCGGTCGCTCACAACCTCAGAATGAGCCAGAGACGGGTTGGGAGTGACCGGTTTTCTCGAGGGGGGCGAGGTCGTTACCTTGGTGGCGCCAGAGTCACGTCAACTGCGATCGGAGCGTCGGTCTCAACCCAACTGACATCACCGGTGATCCGACCGACAGCACGGAGGTCCGGTTCAACCGCCTGCAGATGGGCCAGCGCCCACGCCGTCCCATAGAACTTGGCGAGGCTGATCTCGGTCTTCATCGATACCCGGGCTTGCGTCTTGGCGCCGCGAATCTGGATCAGCGCAGCAGACACATCGCTCAACAGCTCTGGATCCTCACCGACGACCACTTCGTCAGTTACCGGCCACCGCGTCCGGTGAATCGAGCCGTCCTTCCACCACGACCACACCTCCTCAGTCACGTACGGCATGATCGGCGCGAAGAGTCGCAACACGATGTCCAGAGTGAGCGTCAAGGTCGCCCGGGCCGACGCGGCAGCGGAGTCCTCCGCTGGTCCGTACGCACGCTCCTTGACCAGCTCCAGATAGTCGTCGCAGAACTGCCAGAAGAACTGCTCGGTGCTCTCCAGAGCGCTCGTGTAGTCGTACGCCTCGAACGACCGGGTGGCCTCGGTGATCAACGTGCTGAGCTGGGCGAGCAGGGACAGGTCGGCAGGTTCGGTAATGGCAGCGGGGTCGGCGAGGGCACCGGCTCCTAGCACGAACTTGCTGGCGTTGAGCACCTTGAGTGCGAGGCGGCGCCCAACCTTCATCTCCGCCTGATCAAAAGGTGAATCCAGCCCGGGCCGGATCTTGGCGGCGCGCCAGCGTACGGCGTCGGAGCCGTAGCGTTCCAGCACATCTGTCGGCACCACCGTGTTACCCCGGGACTTACTCATCTTCTTTCGATCCGGATCCATCACAAAGCCGCTGATCATGCACCGCAGCCACGGCACGGAATTATTCTCGAAGTGAGCACGCACCACGCGGGAGAACAGCCAGGTGCGAATGATCTCGTGCGCATGCGTGTTGAGATCCATCGGAAACGTGACGCCGAACAATTCCGGGTCGCGCTCCCACCCGCACGCGATCTGAGGTGTGAGCGAGGAGGTCGCCCAGGTATCCATCACATCCGGATCAGCAATGAAACCGCCGGGCTGACCGCGCTGCGCCTCGCTGAAACCGGGTGGAACGTCCGAGCTGGGGTCCACCGGTAGGCGATCTTCACTCGCCAGGATGGGGTTTGCGTAGTCGGGTTCGCCGTCGGAGTCCAGGGCGTACCAGACCGGAAACGGAACACCGAAGAACCGCTGCCGCGAGATCAGCCAATCTCCGTTGAGGCCACTCACCCAGTTGTCGTATCGGTACCTCATGTGGGGCGGTATCCACTCCAGCTCTGCCCCACGCTCCAACATCACGCGCTTCAGATCGTCATCGCGCCCGCCATTGCGGATATACCACTGGCGAGTGGAGACAATCTCCAGCGGCTTGTCGCCCTTCTCATAGAAGTTGGCCTTGCGCAGCGTCGGTGTCGGCTCACCATCAAGATCACCAGATGCGCGCAGCCCAGTCACAACCAGCTCCCGAGCAGAGCTGATCGTCTTCCCGGCAATCACCTGCCAGGTAGCGTCGTCGGCAATCCACTCCGGTCGGTCGCGCATGATCCGCCCATCGCGACCGATGATCACCCGCGCGGGCAGTTGCAGTTCGCGCCACCAGGTGACATCGGTCAGATCACCGAAGGTGCAGCACATCGCAATCCCGGTGCCCTTGTCAGGCTCTGCAGCGGGGTGGGCCAGCACCGGCAGCTGCACTTCATAGAGCGGGCTGGCGACGGTGGTACCGAACAGTGGTTGGTATCGCTCGTCGTCGGGATGGGCGATAAGTGCCACACATGCGGCAATGAGCTCAGGCCGGGTGGTCTCGATAAACACCGGACCGTTGGCGTTGTGAAAGGCAACCCGGTGATAAGCACCTGGATAATCCCGGGCGTCAAGTTCCGCTTGAGCAACCGCAGTTTGGAAGGTCACATCCCACATCGTGGGTGCCTCGGAGAGATATGCCTCGCCGCGTACGACATTGCGACGAAATGCCTTCTGCGCCACCATGATCGAGTCTTCACCAATCGTGGTGTAGAGACTGGACCAATCCACGCTGAGCCCTACGCGCCGCCAGAGGTCCTCGAAAGCCTTTTCGTCGACATGGGTGAGCTCGTGGCAGAGCTCGACGAAGTTGGGTCGGCTGATGCGCAGCTCATGTTTGGGGTCCGGCTTCTCTGGGGGTGTGAAGTCGGGATCGTACGGGACCGTCGGGTCGCAGCGGACACCGTAGAAGTTCTGTACGCGGCGCTCGGTCGGTAGGCCGTTGTCGTCCCAGCCGATCGGATAGAAGACGTGCTTGCCTCGCATCCGCTGGAAGCGCGCGATCAGATCGGTGTGGGTGTAGGAGAAGACGTGGCCGACATGCAGTGACCCCGACACGGTGGGCGGGGGAGTGTCGATGCTGTAGACCTCGGCTCGGCTGGCCGGCCGGACGAACGCATAGGTGTCGTCAGCCTTCCAGCGCGCCATCCACTTGTCCTCCAGGCCCTCCAGCACAGGCTTCTCCGGTACACGTGCGCCGGCAGTGGTCGGCGTATCAGTTCGGGGCTCAGCCGGAGTGGTCATGATCGTGCATCCTAAAGAAGCTCATCAGCGTGTGCACACGCATTTCGTCGCTGGTAGCGGGTCAGCCTGCCAGCCTAGCGGGCCCATCGCGCCCGCCAAGTCTGGTCCGCCGGCGCCCGCTCTAGACTTTGGGCGTCATGCCTGCTGAACAATCTCACGCCGAGATCGTCGCCGCGCTCACCAGCCGCTGGCCGGAACACCGCCCAGCACCCAGCCTCGGCCGGATCCGGGCGCTGGCTGAGCTGCTCGGAGATCCACAACGGGCCTACCCAGTCATCCACCTGACGGGTACCAACGGCAAGGGCAGTACCGCGGCCATGATCGAATCGCTGCTGCGAGCCGACGGTCTTCGTACCGGCCGCTTCACAAGCCCACACGTGTTGAGCGTGACCGAGCGAATCACCATCGACGGGCAGCCGATCAGCGACGAGCGCTTCGACGACGTGTGGCGCGAGATCGAGCCGTACGTCGCACTCGTTGACCAACGCCAGATTGACGGCGTCTCGTTGACCTTTTTCGAGATCATCACGGCAATGGCTTACGCCGCATTTGCTGATGCACCGGTCGACGTCGCAATCGTGGAGGTCGGGTTGGGCGGCACTTGGGATGCGACCAATGTTGCCGATGCCGAGGTTGCGGTGATCACCCCGATTGATCTTGATCACACCCACTTGCTGGGTCGTACCATCGCCGAGATCGCGCAGGAGAAGGCCGGCATCATCAAGCCGGGCGCGCATGCCATTCTTGCCGGCCAGACGGTCGAGGCGGCGCAAGTCCTGCTGGCCCGGTGCGCCGAGGTCGGGGCGCTGCCGCAGCGCGAGGGTGTCGACTTCGGGGTCATCGACCGGCAGCTCGCAGTGGCCGGGCAACTCGTTCGACTCAGCGGTGCCGACGGCCCAGTGGATGACATCTTTCTGCCCCTCTACGGTGCGCACCAGGCGTCGAACGCTGCCCAGGCAC
>DATEWO010000251.1:0-6727 GCA_035257925.1 Propionibacteriaceae bacterium
CCACGTCGGCCAGCCGAGTAAGACCTCGATGATGAGCGCCATAGCGAACAAGATGTAGCGCTCTCGTTCTGCAGAACCCGGCCCCGCTGCGAGCGCGGCCTGGAACCAGGGATGGCGGTCGCTGCTGTGGTTGGGCACGAGATCGATCAGCACCCGCAGGCCGTGGTCGTGGGCGCGGGCAATAAACGTGTCCGCCTGCTCGAGCGTGCCGAAGTCAGGATGGATATCGCGGTAGTCGCTGACGTCGTACCCACCGTCGGCCATCGGGGATGGATACCACGGGCTGACCCAGATCGCGTCGATGCCGAGCTGGGCCAGATAGGGCAACCGGTCGATGATGCCGAGGATGTCCCCGGTGCCATCGCCGTCGTGATCGGAGAATGACCGCGGGTAGACCTGATAAACGACTCCGCTGCGCCACCAATCGGCATCACCGGGATGGGCCACGCTCGCATCTTAGGGGGCGGCAGATCGAGTCACACAAGCGATGATCGAGCTCGGCGAGGACTGGCCCTCTGTTGGCTGCTCGCGCATCGCGCTTTGGATCCGCCGCCGTGGTCGCTCGCTGAGGAAAGAGCGCCTCGGCTCGCTCCTCCTCCGTGCGGCGGCGCGATTGCCGACACTCGCACTTCATGTGTGGCCGAGCCCGCGGTCGCGGGCGAGGATTGCCGCTTCGGTACGCGTTGCGACATTGAGCTTGTTGAAGATCGACGAGGTGTTGTTATTCACCGTCTTCAGTGAGAGGCCTAGGCGAGTGGCGATAGCGGAGTTCGACAGGCCCTCGGCCAGCAGTCGCAGCACATCGTGCTCACGCGGGGTCAGCTGCGGAAATTGATCTTCGTCGGGGGAGGTCGCGCCGAGTCTGGCTAGCACGCGCTGCGCGACGGCCGGTCCGAAGATCGCTTGGCCGTCGGCGACCGCAGTGACGGCTCGCAGGATCTCCTCCTTTGTTGCACCCTTGAGCAGATAGCCGCGAGCGCCCGCGCGCATGGCCTTGGTCACCGTGATGTCATCGTCGCTCATGGTCAGTACGAGCACCGCCACCTCGGGAGCTACCCGACTGATCTCTGCGGTAGCACTGAACCCGTCGGTATCTGGCATTGCAAGGTCCATGATGATCACGTCCGGCTTCTCGATCACCGCGGCCTTGATCGCTTCCCGCCCGGTGGCGGCCTCGCCGACCAGGTCGATGCTTGGGTACTCGGCGAATAACGCGCGCAGCCCGTCGCGGACCACCGGGTGATCATCGGCCACCAGAACCTTGATCAACGACCTGCTCCCAGTGGAAGGGTTGCAGTCACCCGACCGCCCTCGGCCGTGGGACCCGCTTCACAGGCGCCGCCGACCTCGGCGGCTCGGGTCTGGATGGAGGCCAAGCCGAGCCCTGGCGACCAGGGTGCGGTAGCACTGCCGTCATCGGTGATGATCATCTCGAGGGTGCCGTCGTCGGTAGTCAACCGCACGGAGGCAAGTTTGGCATCCGAGTGTCGGACCACATTCGTCAGCGCCTCGGCGGCGATTCGGTACGCGGCAACCTCCACCGAGGATGGCAGAGCCGGCAGGGACTCGGGCGCATCAATGATCACCTTGATTGGGCTGAACCGACTGCCCTCTTCTCGCAATGCTCCAACCAGCCCGAGCTCGTCGAGTGCGGCTGGGCGGAGTCCGTACGCGAGTTGCCGCACCGCTTCGACGGACTGCCGCAGCTGATCGGCCAGGTCGATCGCCAACGATTCGGCCCGCTCAGGCCGCTTCCTGGCGGCAAGGGCGATGCTGTCAGCTTTGAACGCCGCGCCGGTAAGGAGCGGGCCGAGGCTGTCGTGCAGCTCGCGGCGTAGTCGGGTCCGTTCCTCCTCGGCGGCGTCGATGACGCGTTCGCGCGAGGCCTTCAGGTCTTCGGTGAGTAACTGAGCGTGCATCACGATTGCCAGCGGGGCGGCCAAGAGATCGATGACCTTCTGATCGGCGCGGGAAAGCCGGCGCTCACCTTGCCGTGGGCTCACCACCAGGTCTCCGACCTTTTTGCCGTCGTATTCAAGTGGCCAGCTCTGCGAGGTGGCCGTCGTCTCGCCGCTCTCGATCATGCTGCCGTCGGCCGTCTGGACCGCAACGTAGCTCAGCCGGAGCGACTCGCGGAGGGCATCAGCGACTCCGCCGAGGTCGTCACCGGCCAGCCGCTGTCCGACCGCAGACACCGCGGCCACCGGGTCGCGGCGGGTGCCGTAGACGGCGCGGTCGACCAAGTGTTGCAGGCGCACCCGGACGGGGTTGAAGGCAAGCGCAATTGCGAGTGCGGCGATGACTGGCGCGCCGATGCCTCGGAGTACGCGATCAAGCACAGCCACCAAACCGACATAGATCGCGATCACGCCAGCTGTGAGCACTGCGTAGACGACCACTCGTGATAGCACGATTCGGACGTCGTACAGGCCATGTCGGAGCACGGCCACGGTCACCGCTGCAGGGATCAGTGGAAAGCTCAACAAGAGCACGATCGTCTGCCCGGACGGCATCGTGAACCACGTCGGCGCATTGATCAAGATCACAAGAATGACGGCCACCAGGAGCCACAACACCTGCTGGCGTACCGTTTCGTTGCCTCGGATGAACCGCACGACGAGGCTGGCTACCGATACCAAGACGACCGGCTGTGCCAGCTGGACACTGATTTCCTCGGTCACCGCCCACCACGGCGCGACGAGGAAGGACGAGGCGCCGTACTCAGGAGTCGGGCCGACGAACATGTTGCCGAGCGCCGCGTTCGCAACGGTCAGCCAACACAGCACCGCCCAACGTCGGCTCAGCGGCTTTCCGGTCGGGAAGAGCTGCAAGATCAACGGAAGGCAGCAGAAGATACCCCAGGACCAGGAGAACATATAGATCGTCACGAGCAACCGCAGGGCGAACTGCGGCCAGTCGTGGGCAGCGCCGTAGATCATGAGCGGAGCCGTCGCCGCAGTCAGCAACGGCGCAATTCCCATGATGAGAAACAGCCAGCCAATCGGGTTCTCGGGCTTGGTTCGGGCGATCAAGAGACCGCACGGTGCCGCCGACAGACCGATGGCCGTATTGGTGATCAAGTAGCTGGACCAGAGCGTTTCCCGGTCGAGATGGAAGACCAGCGCGCCGACCACGGCCACTCCCGCGAGAAGAATGGCGAACCCGAAGAGCGCGTACGCCAGGACCGTGAGCCGCTTCGGCATGCCCTCATGATCCCCCTCGGAACTCCCGACCACCAGGGAGTTGGCTCCTCAGCCGGCCGGGCAGGCTCCCGACGCGATACAGCAGGAATCCTCCTGCCGGGGGTGTGTGAGCGGCGGCAGTCTGCAGGGACCAGATAAATCCGATCCATGGCCAGGAGGTCACCATGTCAGTTACCGAAGCAAGCACAACCAAGATCAAGAACCAGAGCGGGAAAGCCCACCGGGTCCGGGATGTGCGGACGTTCCAGCGGTACGCGGCCGCAGTAATCCTGCCCATCCCTCCCACGCTCATCGCCATCGGGCGACTGTTCCAGACCGACGACTCCGACACTAGGCGCACGCTCGACCTTGTTGCGGCAAATCCCGACCGGCAGTTCACCTTCGCCCTGCTCGGCTTCATTTCGCTGCTTTTCGTGATCCCGGCCTTTCTCGCCGCTGCGCGGCTCTGCCGCCGCCGTCGTCCGGTGCTCACCACCGTCGCGCTCGCAGTGAACCTGATGGGCTTCATCGGGGGCTTCGCGCTCTTCGCGATCGACAACCTTTTGCTGATCGGAGCCTCGCTCCCGGCTGGGCAACGCGACGTCGGTGCCATCGTGATCGATGAGATGTGGTCGGCCGGAATCCCGGGGTTCGGCGCCAATCTCTTCGTTCTAGGTCACTTCCTCGGCACGATCCTGATGGGCCTGGCCCTGCGCGGCAGCATCCCGACCG
Source organism: Propionibacteriaceae bacterium (assembly GCA_035257925.1). Taxonomy (GTDB): domain Bacteria; phylum Actinomycetota; class Actinomycetes; order Propionibacteriales; family Propionibacteriaceae; genus Microlunatus. The sequence continues at coordinate 3,915 of DATEWO010000251.1, forward strand.
TGGGCTGGTTGGCCATGCTGCTGACCACGCCTGTGCATTTCCTGGCCTTCGTGTTCCTGCAGGTGCCCGCGCTGGACATGGCCGCCTGGCTCTTGATGACGCTGGCCTTCGTCTACTGCGCGGTCAAGACCGTCAAGACACCCAACGACGAGTGGGACCTGCCCCCGATCGGCCTATCCACTGACGCGAGGATCTGACAGACCCTCGTAGGAGGTGATGAAGGGACAGGGGTGGGTCAATGACCCCACCTCTGTCCGCTTGTCCGGATCTATCAGGCGAAGTTGAACACGAGCGGGAAGACGAGGACGACTGCCCAGGCCCAGACGGCGTACACGATTACGTAACGGGTCTGCCAGTGTTCCAGGCGGGCGAAGGGCATCCGGCCACGCACGAAGCCGAGGTACAGCCATGCCGACCACGCCAGGTTGGTGAGCAGGATGAGGTTCTCGCCCAATGCCGCGGTCTTGTTGGGTGTGAAGCCCCATTCGGCGATCCGGCCGGTGATCGCCAGCAGCACCAGGACGTCGATGATCAAAGCGCTGACGACGAGTGCGAGCTGCAAGCGGTCAAAAAGACCGGGCGGGGCTGCAGGGTCACGGGCGGAGATGGCATACAACAGCAGGCCCAGCACGATGACCAGCAGCAGGTCGAACAGGATGAGCGCATCGCGCTCGACATCGATGCCGTTGTTGGTCCAGATGACGGCGACCAGGAAGACCAGCAGGGTGGCCGCGAAGAGCGGTGTGAAGACGCGGGTCAGCACCGGCGCCATGTTCTCGATGACGCTCTGCTTGGCCTCAACGAGCCATGCCGACACGATGACCGCGGCCATGGCGCCGCACGGCAGCAGCCATGAATTGATGAATTCCTCGGCGTCGAGGCCGATGGCACTGAAGGTCCCCACCGTGAATCCGATCAGCACGCCGCCACCCAGTCCAATGAGGACGAAGTAGATCAGCCACTCGCCGGTGAACCGGATGAAGTCCATCCGCCGCCGATCTGAGCGCCAATCACCGCCCACATAGGCGACGCCGACAACCAACCACAGTGCGATCGGCAGATGAATCGCCGTCAGCACAGTGCTTTGCGAGTCACCGGTAAGTGGATACGCGTTCGCGGCGACGGCGCCAACAATGAACAGCAACGCGAGCGCCCCGATGACGCGCAGACCGACCCGGCGTTGCCACGCGAAGTAAGCCGCAAGTGCCGGCAGCGCGAAGAGGCTCAGGTTTCGTACGTAGAAGTCCTCATCGTCCCCGGACATCTCAAGCCCGAACCAGCTCGGCACCTTGATGGCGAGCGCCGCGATTGCCGCACAGAGCACCATGACTGGCAGCTCGCGGCGGGTACGGGCGGCGGTGGGTACGTCCGGCTCCCCGGGCAGCACGAGCTGCTTCCACAGCCGCTCGGAATGTTCGCGAGCGAACTCCCGGGACAGCTCATCGAGGCTGCCCATGCGTTTGACAGCGATGAGGAACGCCTCGTCGGCTTGTAGGCCCGCATCGGTCAGCTCGGTGATCCGGCTGCGAAGATGATCTTCCAGCTCCTCGGCATCGGTGTGATGCAGCTCCCGGCGGCGGTGCACGTAAGTCCGCCACTCGGCGATCTGGTTCTCCAGCTCGTTGTCGCTGTCGACTGTCATCGTCCCGCCCCCCATGCGAGTGCCGTGATCGTCCTGATGGACTGTCTCGTGCTCCAGACGCCCCGCAGGGCGTCGACGACCGCGGTCCATTGGCGGCGCTGCTCAGCGAGCTCGGCTCGGCCCTGGTCGGTGATGCGGTAGTACTTGCGCCGGCGTCCCCCCGGCGGGGCCTCCCAGGCCGACTCGACGTGGCCAAGCCGTTCCAAGCGGTGCAGCAGCGGGTAGAGCAGGCCGTCGGTCCACTCCAGCTGACCGCCCGACAGCTCGTTGACCTGCTTGAGGATCGCGTAGCCATAGCTCTCACCCTCGTCGAGGATTCCCAGCACGAGCGGCGTCGCCGAGGCCGCGACGAGGTCTTTGGCGATATGCATGTGACCGCCTAACCCTAGGACTGCAATGCATGGTAGTTCTAGGTATAGCAGTGTGCAATCCCGGCCGGGTCTTCATTGCGCTGCGTCGCCGGCAGACGTGCACAGCACCACCCTTCGGCTTGGGCCGGACTAACCATCGCCAGCCCAGCCGTGTGTCAAGGTTTACTTGACAAGGGAGGTGTGTCAAGGAATCCTTGACAGGGTGACCCAAGAACCAGATACCAGACAAATCCACAGCATGACGCTTTACGGCATACGGGAGGAGCAGCCGGGCCCTCGATGGCAGGCCTTGCACGACGCCACTCGCAACGCCTACCACAGCTGGTACCTCAGCGAGGGTCTGACTGCGAGACCTGACCTGAGTGCCTGTCGGCGGATGCTCGTGAGCCACATGCCCGAGCTGGTTCCGGTTTGGGAACGCCTCGTGGAGCTCGCCGACGGTGACGAGGTCACCGCCAGACTGCTGACGTTGTGGGACCCTCCCCGCTTCCTGCCTGGCTGTTCGCAGGCCACGCTTGCTGGACGCGCTCCGCTGCTCATCCGCAACTACAACTACAGCCCGGATCTCTTCGAGCAAGTGGTCTACTCGAGCGCCTTTACGGGCAGGCGCGTCCTTGGCACGGGCGATTGCCTCTGGGGCCTCCTGGACGGCATGAACGACGCCGGCCTAGCGGTTTCTCTGCCCTTCGGCGGCAGGCCCGGCTCCAGCCCCGGCTTCGGTATTTCGCTCGTCGTTCGCTACCTCTTGGAGGTGGCTGCGTCTCTTGACGACGTGCGTTCGGTGCTTCGCCGGGTACCGG
>DATEWO010000252.1:0-2464 GCA_035257925.1 Propionibacteriaceae bacterium
GCGCGGCAGTTGCCGCAGGACACCGCCCAGCGGGTTGCCGTCGCGCCAGATCACGATGAGGTGCCTCCTGGCCCCCAGCACGGTCAGCTCGCCTTGCCCTGGGCCGGCTCGATCCGGACCGCCCGGAACGCCACCCCGCTCTTGCCGTTGTTGGACCAGGGGTTGGCCACCAGGTCCACGACCCGGACCGGGGTGCCCTGGGGCAGTGTTGGCGGCAGGCCCGGCACCTTCACGGTGATGATGTCGGACTCGCCGTCCTGCATGGCGATGACCTGGACCGAGTACAGCGGCTCGCCGCTGTCCCGGTCGACCTTGGGTTGCTTGGTTTCGTAGTCCACCACCGGTGCCGGGGCGCCCCCGGCCAGGAACACGGTGGCCTTGGTGTCGATGAACAGCTTCACAACCTGCCTCCATCTATAGAGGTGAAGCCGGCAGTCCCTCCCATGCGGCGCGCGCCCGCGCCTGGGGGCGCCCCTCAGGCCAGCCGCCACCCAAGCCCATACCGGACTGGCGGCTCGCCTCAGAGGCGATGCCCTGGTACCTCCTGCCCTCTCTTGAGTTGTCAACGTGCTCGACTTGCTGGTGCTACTGGTGCTGGCCGACGCCCGCGCGCCCGGTATGCAGTTGTCGAGTGCCCGATGCCTCCTCTCGATCGACTGGGAACAACTTGGTTTACCAAGTGACCAAACACACGAGCACTTGGTAAAGCAAGTGCCTCTGAGCTGGTCGTTTTCGATGCTGCGGGAAGAAGCAGCGAGAGAAACGCGAGGACCGGCGCCGCGTCGAGTGCTAGGCTCTGGCTTGGCTTACCAAGTCCGAGGAGACACTGATGCGCCAGCCGTGGGAACTCGTTGCAGATGCGCTCCGGCGTGCCATCAGTGATAAAACGTACAAACCAGGCGATCAGCTCCCGTCCGAGAGTCAGCTCGCCGCGCAACACCACGCCAGCCGCCCGACCATCCGCAGAGCGCTACAGGACCTTCGACTCAAGGGACTGATCGAGACGCGACAAGGGAAGGGAGCGTTTGTGCGGATGCCGTCGCCGCTCGCTATTACCTTGACTGCCGAGAACTACGACCGTCACCAGCGGGAAGGGTGGCCAGGATTTCAGGCCCAAATGAGCGAGCAGGGCCACACCTCACACCAGGACATCCTTGAGGTTGCTACCGTTCCAGCCCCATCGGACATAGCCCAGCGCCTTGGCCTTGACGAAGGTCAGGATGTCGTCATGCGACGACTACGATTCGTGGTCGATGAACTGCCCGTACAGCTTGTTCGCGTCTACTACGAGCCGGGGCTAGTCGCAGGGAGCAAGCTGGAACAACCCGTCATGATCCCGGACGGCGTGCATGCCGAGCTGCGACGCCTCGGCGTGCAGGTAACCCGATTCGTCGAGGACTTCATGGGAGCGAGGTTGCCAAATCCAGAGGAGGAGCGAGCGCTCCAGCTTCCAAGCGGTGTACCAGTAACTCGAAATATCCGAACGGCTTACGCTGGCGATCAACCCGTCGAGGTAATGGACACCATCTCCCATGGCGAGGTGGTAATGCACCGCTTCGAGATCAAGCTATGAAGCGCTCGAAGCGAACTGGGGCGGCATGAAGTCGCCAGCGATCACGGCAGCGTTGACGCTCAGCCTCACCGGGCAGTATGAGCGGCAAGGGACCGAAGCGGCCGAGGGAGTGCGGCTCTGGGCACAGGAGGCCGGCATCCGCTTGATCCTCGCCGACGATCATGGTTCAAGGTCGATCGCGGTCGATGCATACGCCGGATGGATCGACGGCGTGGATCTGCTACTCGGTCCCTACGCGAGCGGACTCGTGCGAGCAGTCGCCCCACTCGTGCGCGATGCAGAGCGGATCCTCTGGAATCATGGCGGTTCGTCCGACGACCTCGCGCAACCCGGAACGGCTTCCCTCCCCGCGCCTGCCTCAACGTATTTCGAGGGCATCGTCGATGAGGCGATCGAGCGCAAGGTTCGCCGGCTCATCCTTGTTCAGGGACCGGGACCGTTTGCACGCTACGTCGCCAACGGCGCCAAGGCGCGCGGGACCGAACGAGGGATCGACAGCCAGACGGTTGATGCGTCCGCAGTCGAGAGCGAGGACCTGGAGGAGGCGGCCCTTCTGGTGGCTGGACCGTTCGAGCATGACGTTGCCGTGGTTCGCGGCGTCCGCGACCGCGGCCAATTCCCGGCGCTCCTTGGTGCCGTGGCTGCCGGAATCCCAGCATTCGGCCAGGAAGTCGGAGAGGCGACCGAAGGCGTACTGGCGCCGGTGCAGTGGTGGCCCAGCTCACAGACACCGACGGTCGGCCCGTCCGGCAGGGACTTCGTCACCCACTACCGGCATCGAACAGGCCATGAGCCCTCGTATCCTGCCGCCCAGGCTGCCGCCTCCGGGTATCTCGCCCATGCCGCCCATCGGCAGGACCTGGGCTTCAACGACTTGCCGCAGTGGACAAC
>DATEWO010000253.1:0-4898 GCA_035257925.1 Propionibacteriaceae bacterium
GGTCGTCTACCGGCGTAGAAGGATCCCGCATGGATGCTGGAGCACCGCATCGGCCTGACTGCTGTCTCGAAACTGCCGGTGGAGGCACCGCGGTCCAGGTCGCCTCGGGGTCGGACCAATCGAGACAACCAGGTGCCCGCCGATCAGCGGCGAGCGCGGGCAGGGTTGCTGAGTAGTGTAGATAAGAGCGCCTGATCGCTACTGCGGTCAAGTGCTGCACTGCTATCGGCCGCACCACGGATACTGAGGCCGGTCTAATGGCGACCTCCAGCGAAACCCCCGCTAAGCGAAGCGAAGGACGGCGGCGGCTTGGTCTTGTCGGGTGGCTATGGCGCATCGGGTTAGCAGTGCTGATACTGCTCGTGGGTCTGGCAGGCATCGGCCTCATCTTCCAGGCAGTCGCCACACGGAATGATCAACAGAAATTTCCGGCCCCCGGTGAGTTGGTCGATGTCGGCGGTTACCAGCTGCATATCAATTGCATCGGCAACGGAAGTCCAACGATCATCTTGGACGCATTGGGTAGCGGTTCATCGGCTAGCTGGGGTCTGGTGCAACCGGAGCTGGCGCAATCGACTCGTGTCTGTGCCTACGATCGGGCGGGCGCAGGCTGGAGCGAGCGTGGACCGACCCCACGTGACCTGAACCAGCATGTCCGGGAGCTTCATGCGTTGCTGGCTGAAGCTCGGGTCGATGGGCCATATGTGTTGGTCGGTCACTCATACGGAGGCCGGATTGCCCGCGTCTATGCCAAGACGTATCCGCGCGACGTGGCTGGAATGGTGCTGATTGATCCCGGGAGGTTGGATGATGATCCACGCTTTCCCGCGCAGCATCACAACGAGCGTGCGGCAGAACGACGTTTGACCACCGTTGCTCGCTGGCTCGCGCCGTTCGGCGTAGTGCGGCTGTTTCAGCCGCGAACCGAATATTACGATTTGCCAGCGCAGCAGGCCGCGGCCAGCGATAGCTTCGCGGTTACCACAAGGTACTGGCGACTCATCCTTGACCAGGGTCGGGCACTCCCTCAAACACTGGCGCAAGAACGAGAAGTGACAACTCTGGGCTCAATGCCCCTGATCGTCGTAAGCGCGACTGCACCAGACGATGAGACGCGACGAGTCTGGACCGAGATCAACGGAGAGCTTGCCGTACTGTCGATCAACCGGGTTCACCGCGTCGTGCCGGGCGCAACGCACGAAAGTCTGGTATGGAAGAGTGCCGATGCCCAGGTGACGATTGATTCCATCCGACAAGCTCTTGACGCGGCGCGCACCGGGCAGCCGTTGGTCACCCGCTGAAAGCAGGTAATCGAAGTCAAGCCCGATCACCGGTCGGCTTGCGGACCTTCCCCCTGTCCGAGTCGTTGCCTGGTGTCTGCCCGGACCGGCAGCGACAGGGAGCCCTCGACGGGGAACACCGTGGTGTCGAGCCCTACGAGCCATGACCTCTGCCCAGACGACCCGGGGGCCCGCGGGCGTGCGCGCCGCGCTGCGACGGCGCTCGCGGCCGACAGGCGCGACCGGTCGATCTGACGTCATACGCTGAACCCACGAGAGAGGCGCACCGATGAGCGGAACCGAGAACAACCAAACTGGGACTCTGAATGAGCGTCTGCGCCTCGGTGCTGGCTTCGCGGCAACCGACCGGCCGCGCATTCTCAGGGCCCTGTCCGCACTCGCGCCGCACCTGTCCGGATGGGAACACGACCAGGTCGACCTCGAGGTGTCATTGAAAGACATCGAGGGCCCAGACCAGAAGGTCACCCTTCAAGCCTGGCTACCGGGACGGGCCCACCTCGTGGCAACCTCCCACGAGCGCGACCTTGATCATGCCCTCGGGGAGGTGCGTAGAGACCTGATCCGCCAGATCGAAGAAGAGAGGTCGCGGCGCGAACCTCGCAAGCGCCGGAAGACCCGTTATCGCACGACCTAACCCGGCCCTGGATTCCGCGGGGACTGTATCGCGACCCCGGCGTCGTTCCAGTTGGCGGTCGCCCTTCGGAACGACGTCGCCGAGGCGGTGAACGGCACGCGCAAGCGAATCGGTGTGTGATCCGTCGGGTATGGGGAGGACTCGTGTCAGTTAGCGACTGGCAGAGAATCTGTACCGTGACCACGCTCGCCGACGCCGTCCTCCCGCTGATCCGGACTCGAGCGGACCTTTCCCGGTGGAGCGCGTCGAACGCGCACGGTCGTCAGATGCATGAGGCCATCGACAACTTGGAGGCAGCGATCCCGACGACGGATCCGGCTGAGGTGTATGCCGTCATACACAAGGCGCTCGCCAGCGCGATCAAGGTCATCGCCAGGGCCGACGACTCCAGTGGGATCATCGGTGGTGCCTGCCGTCGCCTGCTCGAGCTCCATCCCACGGTCGCTGCGGCAGCACAGGTGCCGGCCGGCGATCTGGTCGACTGGATGATGAGGTTCCAGTTCGACGGCGACGTCGACTACTTCGAGATTGACCCGGTCGCCTATGCGCCGGCACTGGGCAAGTCCGGGATGGCGGCCTATCGAGCGCGACTCTCCGATATTGAGGCCGGCTTCGGGCCACGGCCCTCCGCGGAGGATCTCTGGACGTCGCGACACGCGCACGAGTGGTTCATGATCGAGTGGAACGCTCGGCGACTGGCCGTTCTCGACCGCGACATCGACGCCATCGTCTGCACCCACGCCCGCGACCGGAAGGTCGCCGCGTGGCTTGAGGACACCGCCGAGGCCTTCGAGGAGATCGGCGAGATCGACTTGGCCCTCGACTGGGCGAAGCAGGCGACCGAGTTCGACCGCGGGCACCAGTCGCTCAAGGCCGCCGGATACTGGTGCAGGCTGTTGGCCGAGCACCGGCCTGCTGAGCTGCTCCCGGCACGCCTGGAGGTGTTTCGGCGTTGGCCGTCCTCGAGCACAGCCGCCTACCTCTACCAGGACGCGGGGCCGTCGTGGCCGAGCCACCGCGACGAGGTGGTCGCCACCTTGGCCGCGAGCCCGCGTGACGCTGTGCTCTTCGCGCTGCTCACCCTCAAGGAGGTCCAGTTCGCCTGGAAGTTGGCGTTCTCGCTCGGCCTCGACAGCGACGATGTGTGGAAGCGGCTGGCCGCGGCGTACGAGAAGGTCGACCCGCTCGCCGTGCTGCCGCTCCTCGCCCGGCTCGTCGAGAACGAACTGACGGAGGCCGGCGCGCAGCATTACCGGATCGCCGCTCGTCGGTTGGCGAAGATGCGCAAGCTGGCCACCGGGTCGGCCGAGGCGGCCGAAATTGACGAGCTTATCGCCGAGCTCCGCGAGACGCACCGCCGTCGGCCACGGCTCCAGCAGGAGTTCGATCGCGCCGGCCTGCCCTGATATAACTCACCCCGAGAACGCCTGAGCTGCACGCGACCCGCTAGACGATCGATGATCGAAGTAGCATCATCGTCGCGTGAATCGCATCAGTGCAATATCGATCATGCCGATAGGAGGTCAAGTCCGCCTTGTCATGTCAGACGTAGGCCGGGCAGTACGGGCTCGACTGAGCACGAAGGCGGCGATGATAAATAGCAGCATCGCGACTGGTCCAAAGGTGCGGCGTGATCGATTGGTCCAACGACTCCGGCCAGAGCCAATGGAATCGTTGCAGTTCGCGGAGCTCCGGTTTGGCCCAACGCAACTGCAGCGGGCGATGGCGGTAACTGCTCCGGACAAGGTGCCGATGAAATAGAGCGTCAGGGGCACGGGTTGATGCACGAGGTTTGCAAGGACGTCGCTGACCCCTATTAGCGCGGCCTGCTCGGCTGGCGGCAGTTCGCTTCCATACTTCACAACCAGCCCGTTGCTCAGGCCGACGACTGTGTCGAAAGCGCTGTAGAAAGCGAGGTATGGCAGGAGCCACGCGACTAATGCGCGCCGCGGTGCTGGTCAATCCATCGGTCAGCCAGTGGATCGCCACCGCCAGCAGCAGGTTAAGCAGCAGCTGTACAACGTGGATCGCAAACCATAGGCCGCATGGGCCCTCAACCCGGTGCAGATGTCGGGAGCGTCGCCATCAGCGACGAGATGGAGGAACCCTGGGATAGCGAACGCGATCGGCGCTCCGAATACGATCAGAATCCGCCCCGGGTGGGGTCGAAGATCGGCAATGCCCTGACTTGCGTCGAGCCTGCCACCTCGTGAGTACACCAGTTCGTGGCGATCCGAAGTAAGCCCCGGCAACGAAGACCTCGGTCATCTCGGGTCGAGAAGCGCCTCGTCCACGTAACACCACACCCAGTCCATACCCCGCTCTTTGTAGGGCCGGGTCAAGGGATGGCCAGTTTGGCGGAAATGCTCTCGGGCGTGCTTGTTTTTTGACTTGTCGCAACAGCCGACGTAACCACACAGCAGGCACATCCGAAGCGCTGGCCACGAGTCTCCAAGCGCTACGCATTCCGCACACACCTCGGATGCGGGACCGATGTCAGCTCGAGCGAGGTGAACATGGGAACACGGTTTGGAGCGGAACTGCCCGGTCCACACCCGCCGCAAGAAGAGGTTGATGATCTTCGTGGGAGTTACTCCCTTCAGGGAATCTGGGTCAGGCAACGTTTTCTTCCTGTCCACTGATCGTCGCATGAGTGCCCGCTGGAGGGTCCGCCAGCGGCGCATGGTCGCCTAGGGGTCGAGGCATCCAGCGCGCCTGCTGACCACGATCATTAGCAAGACTATTGACGCTCGGACCTGACTATTGACGCTCGGACCTGGGCTCAGGCCCGGCAAGGTCGAGTTGATAGAGCACGTGCGGGCGCGTTGATTGCCAGTCGGGGATATTGGGATGGTCGAAGTAGCGCACAAAGCTCAACCCGAGCCGTCGCATTACGGCCTGCGAGCGTTCGTTGCCAACCGAGGTGAATGACCAGACTGACCGAGCCCCGATTCGGCGGGCGA
>DATEWO010000254.1:0-21705 GCA_035257925.1 Propionibacteriaceae bacterium
GAGCCGTTGATCTTGAGCGACCCGGGTCAGTTGCGTAGGCACTGGGCCTCAGCGTCAATGCTGCTGCTCGGCGTCGATCAGGCGGCTCGAGTTGCCGCGATGGGAGTGCCACGGCGCGCTGAGGTCTACCTGATTGCTGGAGAGGTGGTCTCAGCTCCGCAGGCACAGCAGTGGTCGGTGCGACTTGGAGCAGCAGTGATATCTCTGCCTGCGAGCGCTAGTTGGCTCTCCGAGGCCCTCGCCGACATCAGTGGAACCGGTCAGGGGGACGGCAACCTCATCTGCGTGGTGGGTGGTTCAGGCGGTGTCGGTGCTTCGACGCTGGCCGCAGGGCTCGCGTTCGTCGCGGCTCGAGCTTCGCACCGCACGATGCTGATCGACGCCGACGCGCGATCCGGCGGCCTCGACCTTCTGCTCGGTGCAGAACGTACAGCGGGATGGCGATGGCCGCGGCTCGCTACCGCGCGCGGGTACCTCGGTGACCTAACCGGCCAGTTACCAAGCGTGGAAGGGGTTGATGTGTTGTCCATGGCCCGCGGTGACGCACCGCCATGCTGGGAATTGCAATCCGAGCAACTGAACTCGGTGCTGTTCTCGGCCATGCGAAGCCATGAGATCACCGTGGTCGATCTGCCTCGAACGCTTGGCAGTGGCGCCGCCGAGGCACTACGACGAGCGAAGTTGGCAGTGCTTCTGGTACGGGACGACATCCGTGGTGTTGCCGCCGGACGCGAAGTAGTCCAGGAGCTAGAAGGTGCCTGCGATTCCCTCGGACTGGTGGTCCGCCAGAGTCGCTCCCGCCTGCTGGAACCAAAGCTTGTCGCCACTGGGGTCGGCTTGCCGTTGATTGGGTCGTTCGTTGATGACCCGGCACTGATCCTGGCTGCGGAGCGAGGCGACCCGCCGGCCCGGTCGGCGCGCAGTGCCTTAACTCAGCTCTGTCGCCAGCTGCTGGGCGATCTCCTGCGGACGGACCGGACCGAAGAGAAGGCGCTGGCGAGGACATGATCGCCGCCGTGACATCGCCCGTAGCCGGCAATCCGGATGTCCAGGATAAGGCGCTGGACCTCGTCCGGGATCGGCTGGCCGTACTCGGACGGCAGTACACCCCGGTTGACGTGGCCACTGCCATGCGAGCTGAAGGCCTTGTTGTGAGCGACTCAGCCGTACTCGACACCGTTGAGTCGTTGCGGCGGCACAGCGTCGGCGCTGGCCCATTGGAACCGCTACTGCACGAGCCCGGAGTGACCGACGTCCTTGTCAACGGTGCGGACCGAGTCTTTGTCGATCGCGGTGCCGGGCTCGAGCTGACCGGCATTCGATTTCGGTGCGAAGACGACGTGCGCCGGCTTGCGCAGCGTCTGGCAGCCTCTGTTGGTCGACGTCTCGACGATGCAATGCCCTTCGCTGATGCGCGGCTGGCTGACGGAAGCCGGGTCCATGCGGTGCTCGGCACTCTGGCATCACCGGGCACCTGCATTTCGCTGCGCGTGCCGGCCCACCGAAGCTTCTCGCTGGAAGATTGTGTCGCCTCCGGCTCATTGACACCTGGAGCCGCGCAGCTCCTGTCGCGCATGATCGAGGCCAAACTGGCATTCCTGATCAGTGGTGGAACTGGCTCAGGCAAGACCACACTGCTGGCCGCACTCTTGGCGCTGGTGCCGCCAGAAGAGCGGATCGTCATCGTCGAGGACTCCCGCGAGCTGGCACCCAACCACCCGCATGTCGTACGGATCGAGGGTCGGCCGGCCAACACTGAGCTCGCGGGCGCGATCACCCTTACCGACCTGGTTCGACAATCACTGCGGATGCGGCCCGACCGGCTGGTGGTAGGTGAAGTACGCGGGGCGGAGATCTGCGACCTGCTGACCGCGATGAATACCGGTCACGAGGGTGGTTGTGGCACAGTCCACGCCAATTCCACCACCGACATTCCGGCCCGCCTGGAAGCCCTGGCCTCGCTCGGCGGGCTGCCGCGGCCCGCATTGCACGCGCAACTGGCATCGGCCCTGGATGCAGTGGTCCACGTAGCCCGCGATGACTCCGGGATGCGCCGCGTGGCCGAGATTTCGATCTTCGTACGCCAGCCTGGAAGTGGATTGGTCCACAGCGAGTGCGCTGTCCACTTCCGCCCAGACGGCGGCACCGTGCTAGGGCCTGGCAGTGGCCAGCTGGAACGGATGCTCGACCGTTGATCATGATCTTGGTTTGTCTGTGCTGTGCGGTGTTGGCCGCCTGGCTGGCAGTGCCACGCCCGGCGGTGCGAAGTCTCAGCAGTCGGCTCGCCTCGCGGGCGCCGACACCTGTCGCGGAGGCCGGCGTTGAGGATCGAAGACGCCGACGACGATCCCAGACGTACTCCGCCAGCTTGATCATCTTGCTGGTCCTGATCATTGCTGCGGGCTTTTCGGGGCAGGCTCGCGGCGCTGTACTCGCTAGTGCGGCACTGCTGGTCACGATGACGGCCACGCGCTTGATCGCCCAGTACCAACGGCGAAAATCCGCGCTCAGGGCGCGAGCCGATGTCGCGCACGCGTGCACCGTGTTGGCTTCCTACCTTCGGGTCGGTCAGGTGCCCTCCGCTGCGCTGGCGATCGCGGCGGCTGACTGCGAAGTGCTTCGCGAGGGCCACCGGGTACACACCCTTGGCGGAGACGTGGTGGCTGCTTGGCGACAACAGGCAGGGCATGCGGGGCATGAGGGCCTACTTGAGCTGGCGCGGGCCTGGCAGGTTTCGGTGGAGACCGGTGCGCCGATGTCGTCGACGTTGGACCAGGTTGCGGCCAGTCTTTCGGCCGACCAATCGCTGATCGGAGTGGTCAACAGCGAACTCGCTGCCGCCCGCGCAACCAGCAAGGTGATGGCTGCTTTGCCACTATGTGGCATTGGCATTGGCTATCTGCTGGGAGGCGACCCCGCTCGTTGGTTGCTGGCTGGGCCTGCCGGTTGGGCATGCCTGCTGGCGGGGGTGCTACTGGCCTGCGCCGGTGTGCTGTGGATCGAGGCGCTGGCTCGTCGCGCGTCCCCGGAGGCGTAGGTGCCTATCACCTTGATTTCCGCCATGCTGACCGGGCTCGGTGCACCGTGGCCGAGCACTCTGCTGTCCGCCGGATTCGCTGGATTGACCGTGTTTCTCCTGTTGCGGAATCCGGCTGGTCAGCTTCGTCGCATGACGCCAAGGAAATCAAGGCCCGCTCAAGCAGTGGCGCCGCTCAGGAGGCTGATCGAGAGGCGGGGAGATGCACCGCCGCTGCTAGGCCGCGTCCTGCTGAGCTTGGCCTGCGCATTCGCCCTTGGCCTTGTCGGATTTGGCGTCGACGGCCGGCTAGGACACGTGATCTGGTTCGCGATACCGGTGGTCGCGGCAATCGGAGTGCTGGTACTTGGATGGGTTGAACCGCAGTCAACGCGCCGCCGCCGCCGACAGTTGATTATGGAGGTGCCGCAGGCGCTGGAGCTGATAGCTGCCTGTCTGGGTGCTGGCGTGCCGGCGCGTACGGCGTGCGCGGCGGTCGTACGGTCCTTCGACGGTCCTGTCGCTGATGATCTTGGCAAAGTCATGGCGTTATTGCAGCTCGGTGTCGCTGATGTCGCGGCTTGGCGAACCCTTCATGATCATCCGCAATTGGGCCTGGCGGCTGCGGACCTGGCGCGTTCGATGGAGTCGGGGACCTCGGTAGTGGAAGCGTTGCGACATCACGCTGCTGCGGCTCGCGAGACACGGCGGAGCGAGCTGCAGGTGCGGGCTCGGGCGGTTGGCGTACGCAGTGTGCTTCCGCTGATGACGTGCTTCCTTCCCTCCTTCATGCTCCTCGGGATTGTGCCCGCCGTGGTGTCTGCGGTCTTCCATGCGCTCCCGTGACGGTGGTTGGACGCCAGTGTCCACAAGTCGCCGGGCAGTCCGAGCGCTGTCAACAGATTGTCGCCGCACCGCACGATTGGGCGCTTCGTCAGGAGACTCCAGACGCATCGAGACCGATGCCGCACCCGAAGCAGGTGCGCGACACCCGAGGAGGGAAATGTGACCAATGACATCTCTGTGGTGGACACAGATGCGGTGGCTGAGGCAGAGGCGGCGCCACGCCGCTGCAACCAGCGGGGCATGGTCAGCGCCGAATGGGCAGTGGGCATCATTGCCGCCATTGCGATCGCTGGCGTGCTGCTGGGAATCGTGACCAGCGGACCGGTCCGTGACGCGTTGCTCGATTTCATCTTGATGGTGATCCGTTCGTTCTCTGGCTTCATACGGTGAGGCCGCGGCGCGCTGAGGGGAGTGGGAAGTCGGAGCACTGCGGATGATCAGAGCGCAGGACGCGCGGGGGATGGTGACGGCCGAACTGGCCGTCACGACCCTGGCCGCTTTCGCACTGCTGACCACAATGTGCTGGGGGATCTATCTGGTCGCCACGCAACTCCGCTGTGTCGACGCCGCGGCCGCGATCGCACGTCAGGCAGCTCGCGGAGACACCGTCGCGGTCGACAAGGCCAAGGCCGCAGCGCCATCGGGAGCCACCATCCGGATCGACAAGCGGCCGAACCTGGTGATCGTGAGCGTGCGGGTCACGGCTCGACCGCTGGCTCGCTGGTTGGTTGCCGTGCCGCTCGAGGCTCGGGCGCAGGTGGTTCCGGAGCCGGCGGCGGGTGACAACCCATGACCAAGCAACGAATCGGGCGATCGGAGCTTGGCGGCGCATCGGTGCTCATGGCCGGCATCCTCGGCGTCGTCGTCGCGCTCAGCAGTGCCGCCTTGGTGATTGCGGGTTACTCAGTCGGTTATCGCCGAGCTCGCGCTGCGGCTGACCTCAGTGCGCTGAGTGCGGCAGCAGCGTTCCAGTACGGCCGGGACCCCTGTGCACAGGCCGCGCTAACGGCGCGGCAAAACGGCGCCCGGGTGGAGAGCTGCAGCCGGGTGGGCGATGCGGTCGACTTTGTGGTGACCGTACGCGTCTCGGTGACGGCAGGTACGCGGCTCCCTCACCTGCCCAGGAAGGTAGCCGCGGAGGCTCACGCAGGTCCGGTGTCCTGGGCGTCCGGCTCGTCGGGCTCTGGCTGACGTGGTGTGACGGCGATGGTGGCCTTGCCTGCGTCCAGGTCGATACCCAGTGGAGCGCCGCCGCCGTGTGACGGCCGCACCACGAGCATCTTCTGGCGATCCCGCTCCTCCCGCAGATGCTTGAGCCCAGGCTGGAAGATCTCCAGGAAGCTCACTTCTCACGCTCGTCGCCCGTCAGAGCGTCTGCCTCATCAAGCATCGCCTGCCGCTCCGCTGCTGTGGTGGGGGATTCGCCCTCCACATCGAGGCTCGACTGCTCCTTGGCAGCTTCCGGCTCTACCGGCTTGCTTGTCACTGTTGTGCTCTTGGTCTTGGTGGTGGTCCGGGTCGTGGAGGTTTCTGCCGGCGTGGTCGAGTCGCCTGCGGGAGCCGCATCGGAGGCTGCCAACTCCTTCAACTGCTTTCGCCGTGCCCGCCCGCGCCGGATACCAGTGCGCAACAGCAGGAGCGCCAAGATAGTCACCGCCATGGTGATGGCGCCGGTGATGAAGATGCCCGCACTGGTCACCTTGAGGACTGCTCCGAAGATGGACAAGTCGTAGATGTCCGGGTTGCTGACGAAAATCGCGATAACCAACACCGCAACCAGAACAAGCAGTATCGAACCGAGCACGACCATAGCGTCATTATCGCTCGCGGGCGTACGCTCAATTCAGCGACGCGAAGAGGCGTCTTCCCAAAAGTCGCCCAGGGCTCAGCAGGCCGATCCGAGCGATCGGGCTAGCCGTCGGGCCTATTGCGATGTGTCCCCGTGCACGCCTCGATAACGAAACCAGTCCGACTTGTGGTTAGACTTCGCGAGCGGCTAAGGGCAGTAGCCGCGAGTGCCGAACGTCTCAGGAGGGCGATTGATGTCCCTACTTTCAGTTCCCTTGGAAGTGACTTCTATTAGTTTGTCGGGAGTCAACCTGACGTTCGTCGCAGTGGTGGGCTGCATCGCCTTGATTGCGCTGGTGATGGCTATGGTCTTCCGCCGCGAGGTGCTTGCGGCCGCGGACGGCACACCGAATATGCAGGCAATCGCCCGCGGCGTTCAGGAGGGTGCGAGCGCCTACCTCGGTCGCCAGTTCCGCACCCTGAGTGTGTTTGCGGTCGCCGCATTCTTCCTCCTGCTGCTGCTGCCAGTCCACGCCAGCGCTGACTTCGGCAGCCTGACCCTACGCCTAAGCCGCTCCGTCGCCTTCCTAGCCGGAGCGGTCTTTTCTGCCCTGATCGGCTATCTCGGGATGTGGCTGGCGGTCCGTGCGAACGTACGCGTCGCCGCCGCCGCCCGCGGCGAGGGTCGCGATCCCGCTATGAAGATCGCCTTCCGAACCGGAGCCCATGTCGGCATGGCTACCGTCGGGCTAGGTCTGTTCGGCGCCGCATTGGTGGTTTTCATCTTTCGGGGCGATGCCCCCACCATCCTCGAGGGCTTTGGCTTCGGCGCAGCAATGCTGGCCATGTTCATGCGCGTCGGAGGCGGCATCTTTACCAAGGCGGCCGATGTGGGCGCCGACCTAGTGGGCAAGGTCGAACAGAACATTCCCGAGGACGACCCGCGTAACGCCGCAACCATTGCGGACAACGTCGGTGACAACGTCGGGGATTGCGCTGGCATGGCCGCCGATCTGTTCGAGTCCTACGCCGTCATGTTGGTCGCGTCTCTCATCCTCGGCAAGGCGGCCTTCGGTGAGGCCGGCCTGGTGTTCCCGCTGATCGTGCCAGCCATCGGGGTGATCACCGCCATCATCGGTATCTTCCTGACCCGGCCACGAGCAGGCGAGAACGGCCTCAAGACCATCAACCGCTCCTTCTATATCTCCGCCGCCATTTCCGCGGTGCTGGTCGCGATCGCTGCGTTCGCGTACCTGCCCTCCTCCTTCGCTGCACTCAACATGCCGGACGTGGAGATCGGACCGATCGACGATCCGCGGATCGTCGCTATCGGCGCAGTGGTCATTGGCATCGTGCTCGCCGTTCTCATCCTCAGCCTGACCGGCTACTACACCGGCACCGAGGATCGCCCAGTCAACAATGTCGGCAAGACCTCGCTGACTGGCGCGGCGACCGTCGTGCTCGCCGGAATCTCGGTCGGGCTGGAGTCGGCGGTCTACACCGCGATTGTTATCGCGGCAGCCGTGTACGGCGCGTTCCTGCTCGGTGGCTCGGGCGTCGTCGGCCTGTTCGCCATCGCCCTCGCCGGCTGCGGATTGCTCACCACCGTTGGTGTGATCGTCGCCATGGACACGTTCGGTCCGGTCTCCGACAACGCCCAGGGCATTGCCGAGATGTCGGGCGACGTGCACGGCGCGGGCGCCCAGGCGCTGACCGAACTGGACGCAGTCGGCAACACCACCAAGGCCATCACCAAAGGGATCGCGATTGCCACCGCCGTGCTTGCCGCGACCGCTCTCTTCGGCTCCTACACCGACTCCGTCCGTAGCGTGCTTGCCGAGGGCTACGACAGGTTCATCAACGAGGCCGTCGTCTTCGCGCCGCAAACCCTCGTGGGCCTGATTCTTGGCGCCGCTGTGGTCTTCTTGTTCTCGGGCCTGGCCATCAGCGCCGTCGGTCGGGCCGCCGGTGCGGTGGTCTTCGAGGTGCGCCGCCAGTTCCGGGAGATCCCCGGGATCATGGAGGGCACCGGCAAGCCGGAATACGGCAAAGTCGTCGATATCTGCACCAAGGATTCACTGCGCGAGCTGGCAACCCCAGGACTGCTAGCCATCTGCGCTCCGATCGCCGTCGGTTTCGGCCTCGGCGCCCCGGCACTGGCCGGCTATCTCGCAGGTGCCATTGCGGCTGGCACGTTGATGGCGGTGTTCCTGGCCAACTCAGGCGGCGCATGGGACAACGCCAAGAAACTGGTCGAGGACGGCCACCACGGTGGCAAAGGTTCCCTCGCCCATGCGGCCACGGTGATCGGCGACACCGTGGGAGACCCGTTCAAGGACACCGCTGGACCTGCGATCAACCCCCTCATCAAGGTCATGAACCTGGTGTCGCTACTCATCGCCCCCGCGGTGGTCGCCATGTCACCGCTCAGTACCACGCCGACTGCCCTGCGCTACGTGATCGCGGGCATCGCGTTGGCCATCATCGTCGTCATGGTGACCATCAGCACCCGCCGCGAGGTGGCGATCGCCAGCCCGCCAGACCAGCCGCTTCCACAGCTGGAGGCCGAGGGTCCGGCAGACCAGGAGCCGCGTCCACAGCACCAGCCCGAGGACACGGTGGAGGTCCCGATGAAGCAAACCGAGACAAAGGTTGACAAACTAGCTCAATGAGCGACGCCGGTCGCTGGTGTCTGCCGGATCCCGCCCGCAAGGCACACTGGATTGCGATGAGTAGCAATTCCTACGGCGACGGTTCCACACGCGGCTTCGACAAACTGCCGCCCGACTTGTACCAGCCTGACCCGGAGCTGGCCGGCTATCCGCCACCGCAGCCAGCACCGTCAATGGGACCAATCGGCTATGGCCAGCCCGGCCCAGGACAGTCGTACGGCCAGCTCGGCCCGTACGGACCCGCTGTCTACCCGCCTCCGATGCCGGTCCCGACCAGCGCACTGCCTGACGTGCCACGGCCCTACCAGCAGATGCTCCGTGGCCGGAAGTATCGCTGGTGGAAACCGCTGCTCTGCCTGGCGCTGGTCATACCGCTGGCATTGTTCATGATGGGCCTCGCGATCGTGCCGGTGCTCATTGCTGGACTGGTGACGGGCGCGCCCGATCTCGTCGAGTACGCCACGCGGGCAACGACCGACATCGCGAACATGGGCCCGGTCGGCTTCTTCTACTTGAATCTGACGCTCATTGTGCTCATCCCGGCCAGCGGACTGTCGATCTGGATTGTGCACGGCATTCGACCGCGGTTTCTGTCATCTGTCGTGGGTGGGATCCGATGGAAGTGGCTGCTGCGTTGCGTTGCCGTCATCCTGCCCCTGTGGGCGCTCTACGCCGGATTGGCTGCACTGTCGGGACCCCCCACATCCCCGCGCCCAGATCAGTGGGCGGCGCTGCTGGTCATCGTGCTGGTCATGACACCGTTGCAGGCAGCGGGGGAGGAGTACTTCTTCCGTGGCTGGATCATGCAAAACGTCGGAGCTTGGTTCGCGCGGCCCATGGTCGGGCTGGTCGTCTCGCTGATCGTGTCGGCCGTGGCTTTCTCCACCGCCCACCTGAGCCCGGACCCGTGGATTCTCGGAACCATCGCATGCATCGGGCTGGCTGCCGGCATCGCGACTTGGCGAACCGGTGGCCTAGAAGCCGCCATTGCGATACACGCGGTTAACAACGTGTTGTCATACGCTGCCGTGATGATCTTTGGAGGATGGTCCCAGGCATTCGTCCGTCCGCAGAGCACCGGGACTCCAATGATGCTCGTGCTTGCTGCGGCCGTAAGCGGCATAGCGCTCGCCTTAGTCCTCTGGCAGGCCAAGCGTGCCGGGGTGCAGCGTTACTACCAGCCACCCACTGCGCCGCTCAGTCCGAGGACCGTCCCGCCGGCACCGGCGTACCCTCTCAGCCAGTACCCAGCGCCGTAACGCAGCACCCAGCCGGGCGGGCTGGGAATTCATTCCGAAACGGCGACGTTCACGGCCGTAGTTGATCCCGGGCCGTAGAGTAAGCGCGCTGAGGGCGCGGCAGCTTGGTTCGTTGGATCGCGCAGATCGATGCGATGCTCGATTGTGCGTGTGATCAGGGTGAAGAGAGAGTGAGGAGTCGGTGGCAGTGAAGGCAGGGGGCAGGCGGCTCGTCATCGTCGAGTCCCCGACCAAGGCGAACAAGATCGCGAGCTTTCTGGGCGACGGCTACATCGTCGAGTCCAGCCGCGGTCACATTCGCGACCTTCCGACTGGTGCCGCCGAAGTCCCCGCCAAATACAAGGGTGAGAAGTGGGCCCGTACCGGCGTCAACGTAGACAACGGCTTCGAGGCTCTCTACGTCGTGAACCCCGAGAAGCGGGCGACGATCCGTTCGCTCAAGGACGCACTTGCAGGTGCCGACGAATTGTTGCTGGCCACCGACGGTGATCGTGAAGGCGAGGCGATCGCCTGGCACCTGATGCAGGAGCTGAAGCCCAAGGTTCCGGCCAGGCGCATGGTCTTCCACGAGATCACCCAGGCGGCCATTGCGGAAGCGGTCGCGAATCCGCGTGATCTTGATGAGGATCTGGTCGATGCGCAGGAGACCCGGCGCATCCTTGATCGTCTCTACGGCTACGAGGTCTCGCCGGTGCTGTGGAAGAAGGTCATGCCACGGTTGTCCGCCGGGCGGGTCCAGTCGGTCGCTACTCGGCTGATCGTTGATCGGGAACGGGAACGCATCGCCTTCCGCAGTGCGTCGTATTGGGATCTGGACGCGATCTTGGATGCCGGGCCCGATGCCGAACCTCCACTTTTTCCCGCTCGGCTCACCCGGGTCGGTGAACGGCGGGTGGCGCAGGGCCGCGACTTCGACAGTCGCGGTTCCTTGATCACCAAAGACCATGATCAGCTGGTGCTTCTGGACGAGGACCAGGCCAGGGCTCTGGCCGAGTCATTGCGATCGGCCAGCTTTGCGGTAGACAGCGTCGAGTCCAAGCCCTACAGCCGCCGCCCGTACGCACCTTTCCGTACCACCACGATGCAACAGGAGGCTGGCCGCAAACTCGGTTTCACCGCCCAGCGCACGATGTCGGTGGCTCAGGATCTGTACGAGGCGGGGTTCATTACCTATATGCGCACCGACTCGACAACTCTGTCCGGTAGTGCGATCGCCGCTGCCCGAGACCAGGTCCGCCAACTCTTCGGCGCGGATTACCTGCCAGACCAGCCCCGGGTCTACACCTCCAAAGTCAAGAATGCCCAGGAGGCGCACGAGGCGATCCGTCCCGCCGGCGAGAGCTTCCTGACGCCGGCCCAAACCGGCCTGACCGGAGATCAGTTCCGGCTCTACGAGCTGATCTGGATGCGTACCATCGCCTCACAGATGAAGGACGCCGAAGGCCTCTCGATAACGGTCAAGATCAATGCGCAACCCAGCGATGGCGAGCTCTGCATCTTTGTTGCCTCCGGCCGGACGATCACCTTCCATGGCTTTCTCAAGGCCTATGTGGAATCGGTGGAAGAGACCGATGGCCACACCGATGACGAGCAGGCCCGACTGCCGCACCTCACCGCTGGTCAGCCATTGCGGCCGGAGTCCGTGACGGCGTCCGGGCACGAGACCCGGCCCCCTGCTCGATACACCGAGCCGTCGCTGGTGGCCAAGCTGGAAGAACTGGAAATTGGTCGGCCGTCGACGTACGCGACGATCATTCGAACCATTACGTCACGGGATTACGTATTCAAGAAGGGCACGGCGCTGGTGCCGACCTGGTTGGCCTTTGCGGTGACCCGACTGCTCGAGGAGCACTTTCCCAAGCTGGTGGATTACGCCTTCACCGCAGAGATGGAAGAGGTGCTGGACCAGATCGCCGAGGGGCACGCAGAGCGGCTCAGGGTCTTGACCGACTTCTACTTCGGCAGTGACGACCGGGAAGGGCTGCATCGGCTGGTTACCGAGCTTGGTGAGATCGACGCCCGGAAGCTTTCCACCTTTGAGATCGCAGATCCCGACTCGCTCGCGACGGGCGCGCCGAAGATCGTTGTGCGAGTCGGCCGCTACGGCACCTATGTGGAAGATGAGGAGGGTCGTCGTGGCAACGTCGCTGATGATCTTCCACCGGACGAGCTTACTGTTGATCTTGCTCGGGAGTTGCTCGCCAAGCCGGTAGGCGAGGAACGCGAGCTGGGGGTGGATCCGGAAACCTCACGAATGGTTGTCGCCAGGAATGGCCGCTTCGGCCCGTACGTCACAGAGATCCTCGATGAGGACACACCGAAGGGGGTCAAGCCCCGCACCGGATCGCTGTTCGCTTCGATGAGTATCGAGGAGGTCACCCTCGAGCAGGCGCTCCAATTGATGAGCCTGCCGAGGTTGGTAGGCACCGATGTCGACGGCGTGGAGATCACTGCACAGAACGGGCGGTACGGGCCTTACCTGAAGAAGGGCACGGATTCGCGCTCGTTGGAGAGCGAAGATCAGATCTTCTCGATTACTCTCGATGAAGCTGGGGCCATCTATGCCCAGCCCAAGCAGCACGGACGCGCAGCGGCCAAGCCGCCGCTCAAGGATCTCGGCATCGACCCCGCCTCAGGGCGGCCCATGATCATCAAGGAAGGCCGTTTCGGGGCTTACGTCACCAACGGCGAGATCAACGCCACGTTACGTCGAGGCGACGACGTCGAGACGATCACGAGCGAGCGTGCTGCTGAGCTACTCGCCGAGAAGCGGGCGAAAGGACCGGCCCCTAAGAAGCGCCGCCCCGCCAAGCGGACGCAAGCTGCGGCCGCGGCGGTGACGTCGTCTCCGAAACCGGCCAAGAGGGTGGCGGCGAAGAAGGTCCGCGCCAAAACCGGCTAAGGGCAGTGAGCGTCGGGGACAGGCAATCGCATCTGTCCGATCCGTTCGATCACCAGACCCCGGCACGGGAGCTCCAGCGGCTACTAGTCTCAGACTCCAAGCACAACGTGACAGGGTATGAGCGTGGGATCCGATCATGGCTAGCAAGAAGCGCCGCAAGGCCACGGCGGGCAGCAACGGCAACCCCGTGGTCGCCCGGCCACCCGCGCTTCCCGAGCGGTCTAGCCTGGTGCCCCCGGACCAGCGCTACTACGACATGCCTTACAGTGCAGCAACGCCGCGCTTGATCAATCCTGATCTTGGTCTGCATCACCTGGTGGCCCGGGCCGGCCACAACGCCGCGTACGAGATCTCAGTCACCTTGCTGGACGCACCCGATCACCGACTGATCCGATCTGGGGTGCTGCTCGCTCACCGGGTGCTGGACGGACGCGGCGAGTGGTACATCACCGCCCCCGACTGGCAGCCGCTGCTGCCCAAGGACCGCATCGAGCTGATGGGTCACGCCGATCTGCCTGAAGAGTTGGCCGACATGATCCGGCCGCTGCGTCGCCGGGCGACGCTGGGACCTGTCGCCGCACTCAGCTGCGATCGGCGTGAGTTCGCGCTGCGCGACGACGCAGGAACCACCCTGGCACTGCTGCGCGACGACAAGGTCACGGTACGTCGCGGTGGTCTGACCACTGCGCGTTACCGCGAGGTGTTGATCACGCCAGTCGGACCTGGACTGAACGACGAGCAGTCCGCGTGGCTCGACCGTTCCCTGGTGCAGGTGGGTGCCACTCCGGTGCCGCGGTTTCCCCGGCTGATTTCCCGCCTCGGCGCTCCTGCGACTGGGCCGACCGACATTCCGGTGCCCGGCCCGTTCGACGCAGCCGCGCCCTTCAAGAAGTTCGTCTCACAGTTGGTCGCGCTGCGGTTGCGCCAGATCGTGGAAGCCGATCTCGCCATCCGTGGCGGCGACCTCACCGCCGTCGACCTGCTCGCTGATCATGCAGCTCGGCTGAGGGAGGAAATCAAGGGACTCTCGGTCGTACTGGACCCAGATTGGGTCGAGGATCTCTACGACGAGTTGGGCTGGATCAGCCTGGTGGCAAAATCACCCGATGGCGAGGAGCATGATCGGCTGACGGCTCGGCTACGCAGCGAGCGGTATCTCACTGTGCTGGAGCGGCTTGTTGCCGCCGTCCGTTCCCCAAAGCTGGCCGGTCAGCGCTCAGATCCTGCCGGTGAGGTGCTGGCTGGGCTGGTCTCGATGGCTGTCACTCGGATGCGAAGCTGCGCGGATCACCTGAGCGTCGATTCCCTCGATGAGGAGTGGGAGGAAGCGTGGCAGGAGATGGGACACCTCGAATGGGTGGTTGGCGTAGCGGCCCAGGTGCTCCCGGAAGAGGCGGCAGTCATCCAGCAACAGCTGATCAAGCCTCGGCAGCTGCTGTCGGAAATCCACAATGATCATCACCGCGAGCTCGCTACTTACGAGCGGGTGGCCAATCTCTCTCCAGAGCAGGCATTTGCCGCAGGCCGCGACTTTGAGCGTGAGACGCGGAAGATACGCCACGCCCGGCGCGAGTTCGCAGAGGCGTGGGCCAAGACCAAAAAGAAGCTTGGCGCGTGACCACAGCTGGCGGGGTGTTTGTCGTTTTCGAGGGCGGCGACGGTGTCGGCAAGACAACGCAGGTCGACCGGCTCTGCACGTGGCTGGCCAATAGTGGTCACGAGGTCGTGAGGACCTTCGAGCCCGGCGACACGACCGTCGGAGCCATGATCCGGCGGGTTGTTCTGGATCCGGCCACCGGCGAAATGTCGCCTCGCGCCGAGGCATTGCTGTATGCGGCCGATAAGGCACAGCACATCTTCGCGGTCGTCAGGCCGGCGCTGGAGCGCGGTGCCGTGGTGGTGTGTGACAGGTATGTCGATTCCATGCTGGCTTACCAGGGGGCTGGTCGGGTACTCGAGCTGACTGATCTCGAGCGCATTGCAGGTTGGGCCACCGAGGCCCTGCTGCCCGATCTCACCGTGGTGCTCGATGCCGAGCTCAGCGATGGGGTCCACGCCAAGTCCAACAAGGATCGCCTGGAGTCTGCTGATGATGGGTTTCATGAGCGGACGCGGCAGTTCTTTCTTCAGCTGGCGCAGCGTGATCCCGAGCGCTACTTGGTGCTCGACGCGCGCGCGTCGCGGGAGGAGATTGCGGCAGAGGTGGCCGCTAGGGTCGCGCCGCTCCTCTCACCCGCGCGGCATCGATGACGCGCCGCACTGAGCTTGCCGAAGGGTCGGCAGCGAATGGCAGAGTGGTCGCTGTGACTCCACCCTTCGTTGAGGCCAGCGCGGCGGGGTCGAGTCGTGACCTTGGCGTCTGGGCGGAGTTGATCGGCCAGACAGCAGCGGTCGCCACCTTGCAGCGTGCGGTGGCAGGCGAGCCGCATGCCATGAGTCACGCCTGGTTGCTGACCGGGCCTCCCGGTTCCGGACGATCGAATGCGGGCCGGGCTTTTGCGGCCGCGCTGCAGTGCAGCGCCGGAGGTTGCGGCAACTGCCGAGAATGCCGTACGTCGTTGTCCGGTGCACATCCAGACGTCACGCTAGTGCGTACTGAGCTGCTGTCGATCGGCGTCGATGAAGTGCGTGAGCTGGTTCGCCGGTCTGCCATGAGCCCGACTCTGGGACGGTGGCAGGTCATCGTGATCGAGGACGCTGACCGGATCACCGAACGCGGTGCTGACGCATTGCTGAAGAGCATCGAGGAGCCGGCTCGCCGAACGGTCTGGATCTTGTGTGCTCCGACCGCCGACGATGTGGTCGCGACCATCCGATCACGATGTCGACTATTGACGCTCCAGACGCCGAGCATCCCCGGCGTGGCCCGACTGCTCGAGACTCGCGATGGCATCGAGCCCGAGCTTGCGGCATATGCGGCACGGATTTCCCAAGGACATATCGGTCGGGCTCGTGTGTTGGCTCGCGACGAGGGTGCCCGGAAACGGCGGCAGCAGATCTTGCAGATCCCTTTCCAGCTGCATGGGCTGGGTGCCTGCCTGGCCGCAGCGGCTGAGGTGGTGGAGGCGTCGACGGTGGAGGCCGCCGAGGCGACGGTCGAGCTGGACGCGAGTGAACGCTCGGCACTGGAAGAGGCCTTGGGATTCGGCACGAAAGGGGCTAGGCCGCGCCAAGCCCAGGCTGCGATCAAAGAACTTGAGGAGCAGCAGCGGGCTCGAACCAAGCGCTTTCAGCGGGATGCGATTGATCGAACACTTACCGAGCTGACGGGCTTCTACCGCGATGTTCTGAGCATCCAGACGGGGTCTGGGGCAGCGCTGATCAATGAGGATTTGAAGCCTCAGATTGCTGTACTGGCACGAAAGTCGACAGCCGCGTCGACGCTGCATCGGATCGACGCGCTGCTTGGTTGCCGCACTGCGCTGGAGGGGAATGTTGCGCCACTCCTCGCGGTCGAGGCTGCGTTGATCGCCCTCGTCGAAGGATGACGCTCCTGATCGGATTGCTCAGCTGCAGAGTGAGATGCGGGCGCAAAGTGTAGCTGACTTTCCCGGAAATATTCGGGGTTCTTTTTCTGCGGGATCTTTAGTAATCTGGGCGCCACAGGTTGCCGGAGGGGACGAACCCCCGAGCGTCCTCTCCGACAACCTTCCAAGGTCTGGCTGATCGAGCCAGGCCTTTCTTCGTGGTTCGGGGTCTGGCTGCGTGGTACGCCTGCGCCCGACGCCTGGCGGGTGATCGAACGCGCAAAGGTCACAAATTGATATCGCAAACTGTTGCGCTCTGAAGAAGGTTGCCTTTACGGTGGAAAGCGGCTCGTTTCCGTTTCGTTATCAAACGTGCGGGAGCGGAACGCCAGGGGGAAGGACTCAGGAGACATCCGATGTGTCTGCTGAGATCGCGCGTCCGTTCGCCGAGCTCCGCTGGACGGGCGCTTTGCCGGGAACGTCCCGGGCGAAGCGGAGGTGGAGGAACCAGCGGATCTCTCTCACGTCAGGCCGAGAGAGAGTCCCGGGGGTGAAGCGCTCACGGCGGTGTGTCTCTCGCACCGCGTGAGCGCCGGGCCTGACGGTCCGAACCAGGTGCCCCACAGGCGTACTCGGGGAAGGATCCGATTCCTACGTTGACATCCACCATCATCAAGCGCGCCGTCGGCGTGAGCACAGCGCTTGCTCTGTCCTGCGGGATTGGGCTTGCGGGTGCCGCACCGGCGGGGGCCGCAACGACGACCGTGTGGGACCGCGTCGCCAAGTGCGAGAGCGGCGGCAACTGGAAGATCAACACCGGCAACGGTTACTACGGTGGCCTGCAGTTCGCTGCGGGTACCTGGAAAGCGTACGGCGGCAGAACGTACGCCAGCCAGGCACACCGGGCAACCAAGGCGGAACAGATCGCGATCGCCCGTCGGGTGCTAGCAGGCCAAGGTCCTGGGGCCTGGCCAACCTGCAGCCGACGTGCGGGACTGACGAAGGCGAACGGCAAAGCGTCCAAGAACGCGACGCCGTCGGCCAACCCTGGAGCGTCCACAACCAAGAAGGCGAGCGACTCGACGAAGAAGATCGCCAAGAAGGCGGCTCCAAAGAAGTACAGTGCTACTGCTACCGACAAGACCGTTCGCGTAAAGCGGGGCGATACGCTCAACAAGATCGCCAAGCGTCACGACGTGAAGGGCGGCTGGAAGGGCTTGTGGAAGCTGAACAAGAAGACGATCAAGGATCCAAACTTGATCTTCATTGGCCAGGTTATCAAGATCAAATAGACCTGACTGGCGCGGGTGGGACCCTGCCCCCCAGTAAGCCCACCCGTGGAAGCCCGGCAGACCCGCATCTGCCGGGCTTCCGTCTTTCTCACTCTTAACGAACAACTTGACGTCCGCCGGCTGCCAAACCAGGGTGGTCCGGTCTTAGGCTGTGGCCATGGGGAGGGTGATGGCTGTGTCGTTCGAACGGTACGGCCGGTTGTACTACCTCGATCCGGGGGACGACGACTACAGCGTCGGTGATCGGGTTCTGGTGCCCACCGACTCCGGCCCGGAGGTTGCCGAGTGCGTATGGGCGCCGGAGTGGGTCCAGGAGGAGGGTTTCGAAGGTCTGCCGGTTTGTGCCGGTGTGGCCACTGCTGAGCACCTCGAGCGAGATGCGGTGAACCGACAGCGGAGAGCCGAAGCAAAGTTGGTCGCAAAGAAATTGATCAAGAAGAACGACCTGCCGATGAAGGTTGTCGCGGTGGACTTCATCGATTCCGGCCTCGACTTTGACCAACTGGTGGTGATCTACTTCACCGCGCCGCATCGGGTTGACTTTCGCGCCTTGGTGGGCGAGCTAGCTCGCAGCTTGCAAGCGCGGATCGACCTACGGCAGATCGGCGCACGAGATGCCGCCCGGCTCGTCGGCGGCCTCGGCAACTGCGGCCGCGACCTGTGCTGCGCCACGTTCTTGAAGGACTTCGAGCCTGTCAGCCTGCGGATGGCCAAGGTGCAAGATCTCCCGCCGAACCCACTGAAGATCTCAGGTGCCTGCGGTCGGCTGATGTGTTGCCTGAAGTACGAGCATCCGCTGTACGCCGAGTTCGCGCGTACCGCGCCGGCCGTGGGGGAGCAGGTTGCCCTGGAAGACGGGGACGGCGTGGTGGTCGGCCACCAGGTCCCAGCTGATTCGGTGGTGGTTCGGATGAGTGCCAGTGGTGCTACGCGTAGCTGTTCGCTCGCCGCTGCCTGCGGTGCCCGCCAGCTCTTCGCTTCTCGCGCCGCTCCGGCGCCGGCGCAGGTTTCGCCGCGCAAGCCCCGGAGCAGGCGGCGCCGCTCCGACGGCGGTGAAGTCTGACGATCCAAGACCACCTCTGGCCGCCAGTTCTTGTTGATCTTGGCATGCAAACTGGCCCGGTCTCGGCCGCGTAGGCTCTTGCTATGCCATGGGCCGCTCACCGTTTGCGCGCGTTGGGCATCACGGTGGCGTTGCTGGTTGTGCTCGGGGCATGTTCGGCCGACCCGTCGACTCCAACGGGGCAGCCATCATCGGCGTCCTCGCCATCCGCCGCTGCGTCGTCGAGTCCACAGCTGCCAGAGGACGGGCGGCCTTTGCAGCCGATTCCGGAGGTGGAACCCGACGGCTTCAGCAAACCGCCACCCGGAATAGGACTGGCGCGCTATGAGAGACAACGCCTCGACTGGAAGGCGTGCGGTCACGGTTTCTCGTGCACCACAATGCTGGTGCCGCTGGATTACGCCAACCCTGACGGGACGGCTATTACCCTGGCCGCGGCCAAGCGCCCAGCAACGAGCGCCAAGAAGCTCGGCAGCCTGATCATCAATCCAGGCGGTCCCGGCGGCTCCGGAGTTGGTTACGTCGGCTCCTTCGATGCGGCCGGCCTGGAGCGTTATGACATCGTCGGCTGGGATCCACGAGGCGTCGGTAGTTCGACGCCGGTAACCTGCTTCGGCCGGGCTGACCTGGATCATTACCTCTCGATGGACAGCTCGCCAGACGATGCGAGTGAGTGGCAGGCCAGGATCGATGAACAGATCAAGTTCGGTCAATCCTGCCTGCGTCGGTCCGGCGCGTTACTGGAGCACATTTCGACGATGGAGACGGTACGCGATCTTGATCTACTGCGCGGACTGGTCGGGGATTCCAAGATCAACTACTTGGGCTCCTCATACGGCACCAGGATCGGCGCGCTCTATGCGGAGATGTTCCCGCAGCGGGTCGGCCGGATGGTGCTCGATGGTGCTGTGAACATCAACTCCAAGTCCAAGATTGATCAGATTGACGGTTTCGAGCGCGCGCTGCACCACTTCGCAGCCTGGTGTGCGGATGAAGATTGCCGGCTGGGCGCGCAGCGTGATGATGTGCTTGCCAAGATCAAGGAATTCCTTGATCGGCTTGATCAGGAGCCGCTGGCAGTGGATGGCGGGCGTACCCTCAGCCAGCAGCAAGGTGTGGAGGCGGTCATGTACGCCATGTATGGCGGGATGAACAGCTGGCCGGGGTTGCGGGATGCGCTCACCGCCGCGATCTTCGATGAGGATGGCGCTGGGCTGCTGCAGCTGGCAGACGCCGCTGATCGGCGCAATCGCGATGGCAGCTATGGCCAGCTCATGTTTGCCTTTCCTGCGATCCGCTGCCTGGACAGCCAGGACAATAGCGTCCGCGCGGCAGCGAAGAAGCTGGCCGAAGATGCCAAGGAGGCGCCGATCTTGGGCCGGTTGAATGGTCCCGATCTGGCGTGTCCACTCTGGCCGGTCAAGCCTGCGCCCAAACAACCCAAGGTGGATGGGAACGGAGCGCCGCCGATCGTGGTCATCGGTACCACCGGGGACCCGGCAACACCCTATGAGTATGCAAAGTCGATGGCTGATGAGCTCAGTTCGGCGGTGCTGGTGACCCTCAATGGTGAAGGACACCTGGCGTACGGGCAAAGTCGCTGCGTCAAGGCAGTGGTCGATGCCTATCTGGTCCGTGATCAGGTACCGCGAGATGGAACTCGGTGCTGATCGAGCCAACCTGTTTGGGCTGCGCCACGAAATCATGCCGCTGGATATAGTGGGCGATCGTGTCGAGCCAGCCCTCGATGCACCCGCCGCCTTAGCTCAGATGGCAGAGCGACGCACTCGTAATGCGTAGGTCCGGGGTTCGATTCCCCGAGGCGGCTCCGAGCCGTTTGTCCTAACCAGCGCCTTGTTCGGGCAGATTATCGAGGGGTAGGGCCGCTTGGTTGGACCGGTCCCGCCGCCGTTTAGTCCGCATCTGGTCCGCTTTCAGTTTTGCGAAGGCCCGGTCGAGCTGGTCCGCAACGCTGTCGAGATCGTCCGCAAAGAGACCGGCGTAGACGTCCAGGGTCATGGCCGCCGACGCGTGCCCGAGCATCTGCTGCACCGCCTTGACGTTGGCGCCGGCGGCCACGGCGAGGCTCGCCGCGGTGTGCCGCAGTTAGTGTGGGGTGAGTCCAGGCAGCCCGGCCTTCTCCGCAGCCGGATCGAAGAACCGCGGCCGGAAGTTCGTATTGCGCAGCACGCCGCCCTCGGGAGCAGTGAACACCAGATCGTTGGGAGCCTTCCCGGCCAGCTGGTACGCCAGCTCGTCGGCCAGGAACCGCGGTATCGGTACTGAGCGTCGCTGGTGGGTCTTGGTCGTGCCGAGGATCACACGGCCATGGACTTCGGTGATCGCCTCGACAACCTCAATCCGCCGGCGCTTCAGGTCGACCCGGCAGGTGGTCAGAGCCACCAGCTCGCCCCACGGCAGACCTGCGTACGCCAGCACCTTGATCAGCGTCCCGTATGGGGTACAGGCCTCAGCGAGGGCCTGCACCTGGTCGTGGGTCAGGAAGCGCTTGAGCTTTCCGACGACGCGTGGGGGGGGGGTACGCCCTCGGCGACGTTCCTGATCAAGCGTCCGTCTCGGACTGCGGCTGTGAGTGCGAGGGACAGTACCCGATGGGCGTAGCGAACCGTTGCCGGCGCCAGTCCCTGATCTGTGAGGCTGTGTACCCAACTCGAGACATCCGAGTGCGTGATCTTGGCCAGGGGTACGAACTCCCATCGCGGCAAGATCTGTCGACGCAGTGCGACGTCGTAGCGGACCATCGTGGTCGGCTTCAGCTGGACCTGACGCGCCAGCCACTGTGGCAACCATTCTCCGACCGTGATCTTGGACAGCGTCGGATCGACCCACTCACCACGAGTGATGGCGACCTCCTGTGATGCCAGCCAGCGCTCGGCGTCGCGCCTGCGCCCGAAATGCCTGGCGTGCTCGCGATGTTTGCGTCGCGGTAGCGTACCCGCCATTTCCCGTCAGGGCGTCGCTGGATGTTACCGGCCATAGGCGTCCTGGTTGTCCAACCAAGTACGCACTGCTGCTGGGTCATAGCGGATGTACCGGCCTACGCGATAGGCAGGCGGCCCGACCCGCATATACCGCCACTGGTACAGCGTGCCGACCGGGACACCGAGGAACGCAGATACGTCATGGACGGTCCACAAGCGGTCCGCCGTAACCGCCTGCGGCTTGCTGCTCTGCGTCACCTTGATCACCGATTTCTCGCGACTTGGGCCCAACCTCATTGAGCCAGCCATTTCGCTTCCTGACTTCTCTCCAGCGCCACCTGTGGAGAACTAGCAGCCAAGATGCGAAACGACCTTACTTGCCCTAAGTGGCGCGTAACGCTGGCAGCGGTCACCGCGGACGTGGATTCGGGGCAAGACACATCGGCCGCGCGCCACGC
>DATEWO010000255.1:0-15724 GCA_035257925.1 Propionibacteriaceae bacterium
AGGCTTGTCCGGGTGGCCACACTTCAGCGGCAGCGGAATGAGCGGTCAGCTGGCTGCATCGACGGTTGTGGCAACTTTTGGGCACCGACCGAGCAGCTCGTCGCCTGGGCCTCAGATTCAATGTGGTCCGGCACCAACCCGCGATGAGTTGAAGGATGGCATCCGACGTTCAGGGCTCTCACTGGTACCGGATCTACCCACGCACCCCGGCTCGTGCAGAAGGTGATTATCAGTGGCTGCGATTATGAAGCGAGTTCAACACGCCTGCGCCATTCCTGCCAGGGGAGGCAGGTCGGGTTCGTCGGGGCTGGAACCAGGAGGATGGAATGAGTGACGCGTACGATCAGCTCGAGGTCACCTCGGCGGCCGAGCTCCGGCGATGGCTGAAGAGCCACCACAACAGCTCGCCCGGCATCTGGCTCGTCACCTACAAGAAGGGCGCGGGGGAGAAGTACCTGGCGTACGAGGACATCGTCTGCGAGGCGCTCTGCTACGGCTGGATCGACAGCAAAGGCCGCACCCTGGACACGCTGCGCTCCCAGCTGCTGCTCACCCCGCGGAAGCCGAGCAGCAGCTGGTCGCGGCCGAACAAGGAACGGGTCGCGAGGCTTGAGTCCGCCGGCCGGATGGCCGCCCCGGGTCGGGCGATGGTCGAGCTGGCAAAGGCCTCGGGCACCTGGTCCGCCCTGGACGACGTGGAGAACCTGATCGAGCCGTCCGAACTTGCCACAGCCCTCAACGCCCACCCGGCGGCCCGCGCCAACTGGGACGCCTTCCCGCGGTCGACCAGGCGGGCCACCCTGGAGTGGATCAGCAACGCGAAGCGGCCGGTGACCCGGGAGAAGCGGATCGCTGAGACCGTCGACCTGGCCGCCCAGAATCTCCGGGCTCAGCAGTGGCCCCGGCGGTAGTGGCGCGTGACCTCGATTCCTGCAGCCGGGGTCCTGCTCGGATGACAGCTGCTGGTTGTAAGAGCTGCCCCGCGAAGCAGCCCGCAGCCCAGCGAGGACACGCGGAGCGGCCTTGGGCCCCCTGAAGGGTTCACATGCGACCAAAATCAACAGCACCCGACCCTGCGGATGACCAATTGTGGCTATCCATCCCATCAGGACTGGAAGAACGCCGGCGGCTACTACAAGTACATGTGGTGGGGCATCGCACGAGAGGGTGGCGGTTATGCGTATGCCGCTCACGGCCACGTCGGCCAACTGATCGTCGTCTTTCCCCAGGAGCGGGTTGTTGTCGTACGGTTCGGGAAGACCGAGGGCCCGGTCGACTCCTAGGACGAGGTGGCGAGGGCCATTGCGGACAGGTTCACGTGAATCCGTGAAGGGTAGCGGTCCCTAGTAGCCATGTGACATCAGGCCCTTGTGCGCGGCCCTGAAGCTCGGGACAGTGATTCCCTGATCAAGATAGCGATTGACCGCCGTTGGAGCTGCCGATGACCATCCGCCATTGATCGGCTACGGGAGTTCGCTGAACAGTCGGGCAAGATCACCGCTAGCGATGAGCGGCTGGTGGCCACCGAGTTGCATAGTTCCTGGCCGCCGTGCATGGCGCGGCGACTTTTCGAAGATGGCGCCGACTCGCCGGGGCCGCCGACATGTCCGAGTCTGCGAGGGGGCACCTCATGCTTCGCCGCGGATCGTGGTCGGCACATCAACGACGTGGAGCAGTTGCTGGGTGTCAGCATAGGCCGTTGCCGCGAGGACGGCGCCGTGTCGCTGCAGGCGGTGCGCTGCATCGGTTTCTGCTACCGGTCCGGCACTGCTCGACGGCGACACTCCGCATACCGGGCCGCTGCGGCGGCCAGGACCGGACAACATCCGGCCAGTCGGCGATGGCGACGAGGGCGACCCCGGATCGTTCTGCGACCGGGTGCTGATGGAACAGGACCCGCACCGGGTACTTGCCGGGCTGGCGTACGCCGCACACGCGATCGGTGCTGAGCGCGGATACGTCTATGTCCGCTCCGAGTACCCGGCGGCCGTACGCACGATGCGTAACGCCGGTGCCGAGGCCACGACCGCCGGTCACCTAGGCCGCGGAGTGCACGGAACCGCAACCTGCTTGGAAGTGGAGGGGGTGGAAGGCGCAGGATCCTATTGGCCGAGGAGACTGCGCTGTTGCATGCGCTGGAAGGTCGCCGCGGTGCGGTACGGCCCCGGGGGAGTGGTGCCGGTCGAGAAATGAGCAGAGGGACCTTCGGCACTATCACATCCGGCTGCCAGCGCAGAAACATAAAAACAATTCAGAGTGAACGAGGAGGTTTTGAGGTTATGAGTAAGCCGACGCCGGACGAGCTGGAGGAGGAAACGCGCCGCGGGTCTGAGCAAGTGCGGCTATTTGTCTCGGATCGCCTCATCCTGGTCGGTCGCGACGACACCATGCGTCAAATGGCCCAGCGGATGGCTGCCGAAAGCGTGGGAGCCCTGGTCGTGACCGAGGGAGACCACGTTCATGGCATCGTTTCCGAACGTGACGTGGTTTTGGCCATTGCTGCTGGGAACGATCTCGACTCAGCGACTGCCGGCGATCTCGACAGCCGTCGCCTGATCACTTGTACGCCGGATACGACCGTGCAGGCGGCAGGGGTGCTCATGATGGAGAACTATGTACGGCACCTGCTTGTCAGCGACCAGACCGGACCGGTTGGCATGGTCTCGGCCCGGGATCTTCTCGGCGCCTATGTAGCCTGAGTCAGGGCGCCGGCTGGGATCGCCGCTTTGGGGCGAGAGCCCGTGGCGCGACTGAGCCAGCGCTACTGGCTGGAGCGAACGATTGAACTCACCACTTCGGTCCGGATGCCCGACATTGGCGGACCGCCGACGTTTCGCTCGCCTCGACCTGCCGATCGGGCCCGCAGCGCATTCAGGATGGTGATCAGATCCACAATCTCTTGGGTTGCTGCGCCGGCGATGGCCGGAATGTAGCCGAACGCGGCGATGCCCATCAGCACCACACTGAGCGCGATTCCAACCCAGATGCTCTGCAGCGCTACCCGCAGGGTCCGTCGTCCGATCTCGACCGCCTGCGCCACTCGGGAGATGTCGTCGGTCATGATCACCACGTCGGCCGACTCGCTTGCCGCCGTGGACCCTCGGGCGCCCATGGCCACCCCTACGTCGGCTGCGGCAAGCACCGGGGCATCGTTGACGCCGTCGCCGACCATCAGCACTGGCCGGAGCTTCGCCTCTCGGATTGCGGCCACCTTTTGCTCCGGCAGGCATTCGGCACGTACGTGTGTGATGCCGACCTCAGCCGCGATATGGTCAGCGGTTGCCTGGGCATCACCGGTCAGGATCATCGACTCGCCGACACCAAGGTTCCTGAGTCTGGCCAGGGTGGCACCGGCGTCGCCGCGCAGCCGGTCGGACATGACGATCGTGCCGGCGAATTTGCCGGCTACCGAGACATAGATGGCGAGCTGGCCGCTGTGCAGCGTAACTGGTTCGACCCCTGAGGCGTTTTCGGCAACAAACCTGCGTTTACCAACCGCTACAGCCCCCTCCCGGAGTTCTGCCAGCACGCCATGCGTGGCGTACTCCTGTGCCGTTATTGCGTGTTGCAGGCTCAGGTGTCGGGCTTCGGCGGCAGCCAGTACCGATGCCGCTAGAACGTGTGAGGAGTACTGCTCGGCTGAAGCAGCCAGCGCAAGTAGTTCATTGGCGGTCATCGGTGGGATCGGGTTGAGTGCGTCCAGGGCAGGTTGCCCGTACGTCAGGGTGCCGGTCTTGTCAAATGCCACGGTTCGGATCCGGGCCAGTTGTTCGAGCGTGCCGCCACCCTTGACGATGATGCCGTCCTTGGCAGCTCTGCTCATCCCGCCCATGAACGCGACCGGTGCAGCAATAAGCAGGGGACACGGCGTGGCGAGCACGAGCACCTCGGCGAACCGTACCGGGTCGCCCGAGACCCACCAGGCGATTCCGGCGATCAGCAGCGAGACGACGGTAAATGGCACGGCGTACCGATCAGCCAGCCGCACTAGCGGGGCCCGGCTCTGGCTCGCCTCCTCCACCAGCGCGACGATGCGCTGGTACTGGCTGTCCTCAACCCGGGCGGTGGCGCGGATCACGATCGCCACACCGCCGTTGAGCGAGCCACTCAGCAGGGCATCGCCGGTATGCCGGGTAACCGGAAGGCTCTCACCAGTCAGCGAGGACTCGTCCAGGCTCGCCTCGGGCGAGAGCAGCTCGCCATCGACCGGCACCACCTCGGACGGTCTGATCAGCAGCCGATCACCCGGGCGTACCTGCGTGACGGGGACTTCGCAGATGTCGTCGGTGTCGGCTTGCATAAGGTGTGCAACCTGAGGCGCTCTCTCCAGCAGTGCAGTGAGTTCCCGCTTGGCTCGGCCGGCTGCGTAGTCTTCCAGCGCCTTGCCGCCGGACAGCATCAACACGATCACCAGCGCTGCCAGATATTCTCCGACTGCCACAGTGCTCACGATTGCCATCACCGCAAGTACGTCGACGCCCCAATGACCGCGTAGCAGATCCTTGATCATTCCGACGGAGGTCTGCAGCGCAATGATCAGCGCGAATCCACTGGCCAGCCACTGCGCCGCCGTAGCGCGCTCGGAGATCAGCAATCCGACCACAACCAGACCAACCAGCACAGTGACGGCCACGATCGGGTAGCGACGCGCCAGCGCCAGGATCCGGCTCATGTCACCGTCCTACTCGAAATCCGGTTCAGGCCACACTCCCACGGCGGAAGCAGGTTCCGCCGGCGCCATGGTGCCACCAAACCAACTACCGCAGTCGGCGGCTTCTGAGCATCCACGGACAACATCAAGGTCGTCCCGGCCGCGCTACCGACCTAAGATGCGAGGTCTTCAAACTCGGCGGACGATGTGCTGAGGGTTCTGTTCCGTTGCGCGCAACAATCGCGGACGCATCGGTGGTGACGGTCTCCACGTTCATTGCCTCACCTTCCGATCATGAATGGGGATCATTGCTCACATTCGTCCTGCCCGGCTCACTGCGCCGGGGCCTACGGTCCAACCCTGCTAGGCACAAGGACCCCAATCCACCCAGTGGGTATGAGCAAGGCACCGGGTCATGCGAGCCGTCGCAGCGGCGGCCCGGAAGATCCCCAAGTCGGTGTGAAACGCCGGACCGCAACAGAACAGAGGAGCAGCCATGCGGTTTGTGTACTGCTATTCGATGAGGGATGACCCGGATGCGGTGGGAGAGGTTGCGCCGAAACATGCGGCGTACTGGCGGGAGTTAGGGCTTGCTGAATATATCGGCGGCCCGTTCGCAGATCGGTCCGGAGGCCTGATTAGCTTTGAGGCGCCGGCGGAGGGTCCGGCCGGCCAACTCGTCTCCAATGACCCCTTTCAACGCGCGGGGCTGATCAACGACTGGTGGCTCAAGGTCTGGATGCCGCAGTAAATCAATTACCTGGCCGTTGCGGAGTGGGCCATCTGCCGCGTGAAGTGCTCGGGGCGCAGCCTTGATTGGCGGGGCTACTGCGGCCATTCGCTCGGCGGCTGACTGAACTTATCGAAGCGGCCGACGGCCTGCTCTCTACCAAATGAGAATTGGCCGAGAAGGCCTTGATGATCAAGGGTGTATGCGAGATCAGGGACCTTCGGCCATTGCTGCGCATAGACCGGCTGGGCTGGGATAGAGCATGAGGTAAAGGCGCAGGGAGTGAACGGCGATGAGTTGCGGCGTGCTTGAGGAAACGACTGTGGAGAACGTGATCGAGATCGCGGCGCCTGCAGAGACGGTGTTCGATTTCGTGGTCGACGTACGCAATGAGCCGCAGTGGAATCCCCAGATGTTGCATGCGGAGATGCTGACTCCTGAGCCCATTGGAGTAGGTACGAGGTTTCGCGTGATGTTTGGTCGGGGCGTGGGTCAGGCATTGATCGAAGACATTCAGATCAACCGTCCGCATTCATGGGCAGCAGTCAGCTGGTCACGAGCGCTTGATGTTCTAACCGAAGCGGAAATCGAGAAGACCGCGGATGGCTCTCGGTTGGTCATGCGTATGCGATTGCGTCCTCACGGCGCCTTGCGCCTCCTCACCCCGGCGCTGGGCTTGTTCATGCACCGCGCCTTGGATCAGGACCTGCGTAAGGTGAAGGCTCTTCTGGAACCTCACGCATCGACGGCAGTCCAGGCGGCACCTGTCGACGACACCTTCATTGAGCGCGTTCCGGTGCCTGACCTTTGCACACTCTGGGCGGAGACCGTGACGGCACCGATGAATATCGCGCTCATAGGCGTTGTCGAAGGGTCACCGCTAGTCGGCTCGGATGGTGCTATCGCGCTGGACCGTATCCGGTCGTTCGTCGAGGCTCGGCTGCCCCGAGCTCCCATGCTGCTGCACACCCTGCGACCCACACGGCTCGGTCAAGGCAGCCCAGCCTGGATCGACGCACCCCAATGTGACCTCAGCAAGCACGTCGTACTCGCTCCGGCCGACCGGCCGCTCAGCAATGAGGATGACTTCCTCAGCTGGTGCGCCCGGCGCTCGCTGATCCCGTTGGATCGGACGCGGCCGCTTTGGCGGCTGGATCTCATACCAGGGCTTCCCCGCGACCATGTGGGTCTGATGCTGGTGCTCCACCATGTTGTTGCGGACGGGCTTCGGGGAGTGGCTCTGGTTGCGTCCCTACTTGATCCGACACCAGACGACGTTGCAGGCGAGGCGGCTTGGCAGCCCAGACCGGCTCCGACGGGTCTGCAGCTAACCGGTGACAACCTGCGGAGAAGATGGGACGCCATACGCCGCTTCCGCCCGTCACGGTTGCGACGATCGGCACGTACGCTACGCGCTGTCTCCCACGCCGGCGCAGGCGCGGCACCCACCACGTCACTCACCGGCCCAATCGGAGGCAGGCGGCACTTGACGGTCATGAGGTATCCAATCGCAGACCTTCGAGCAGCCGCGCATGCCTGCGGCTGCACTATCAATGACTTGCTGATTGCTGCTGTGACAACAGGACTCCGGGATTTGCTTACCAGTCGCGGTGAATGCCGCGAAGGGCTCGAACTGCGTGCTTCGGTTCCGGTTGGCGCGCGTGGCGGCAGCGAGGGTGGCATGTTCATTGCTCGGTTGCCGGTCGGTGTTGCAGATGAATCGGAGCGGCTCCGGATCATCACCCAAGCCACCGCCAAGGGCAAGGGCCGCCCGGACCAGGGCGTTGCCGGAATCGTTGCGCTCCCTGCAAGCCTGGCTCGGCTCGGCGTGGCATGGGCCAAGCGCAGTGCAGCCGCGCACATCAACCTGTACGTGACGAACGTCCCCGGTCCGAAGTCAGCCTTGTACTTCGCCGGCGCACGGCTGCTGCAGGCGGTGCCGCTGGCCCCGCTAGTCGCCGGTGTGCGACTGAGCGTCACCGCGCTCTCCTACGACAGCCAATTCGCGGTGTCCCTGCTCGCCGACGACAGCATGCCCGATATGCCGATCCTGGCGGCCGGCGTACGCGCCGCCTTCGGTGGCTATGTCAACACGGGGACAAGATCAACAAGAGCCTGACCGGCTGCGCCCTGCCGGAAGAGGCAGGCCTTCGAATTTCAGCGGCCAAGGCCTCCTGCCTACGGCCTCCTGCTTCTGGGGCAGGCTGCTGATAGGTACGTCTTCGATCACAAGCGTCGAAACGGGCGGCTTCTGGGCTCTAAATGAGTTCGTTTTCGATCACAAGTAACGAAACAGGTGGCCATCACACGAAGCCCGTTGGGATTCACAACTGTGCCACGTGCCCTGAGGTGGTCAAGGGAATGGTGAATC
Source organism: Propionibacteriaceae bacterium (assembly GCA_035257925.1). GTDB lineage: Bacteria > Actinomycetota > Actinomycetes > Propionibacteriales > Propionibacteriaceae > Microlunatus. The sequence continues at coordinate 7,753 of DATEWO010000255.1, forward strand.
TAAGCTATGTCATCTGTCCTCCGTGAGGGGTGCTACGGTGCGGAGCCAGCCCAGAAGAGCACTCCAGGGCGATGACAGCGGTGGCCTGGCCTCGCTACCACAAGGCACTGGCTGACCTAGTTTCCTCAGAAGGCCGCCGCCTCCTGACGCCGCTCGACGTATGCCTGACCCCGGCTTGGCGGCGGTAGAGTCGGCGCGTGGACCTCCGAAGCCTCGGACCACTGCAGGTTGTCGAGGATGGTCAGGATGTTCCGATCACCGGGCCACGAGAGCGGGCTCTCATCGTGCTGCTGGCCCTGCGTGCTGGCCATGTTGTCTCCGTGGATCGCCTCATTGACATACTTTGGGGTGATCGCCCGCCACGAAACCCCGCAAAATGCCCTGCAGGCACTGATAGCCCGAACTCGTAAGGCGCTTGGACCCCCTGGCAGGCAAGTGCTGACCACTCGTGACCCCGGTTACTTGCTCGCTGTAGCACGGGATCAGGTCGACATACTTCGCTTCGAAGATTTGGTCGCTCAGGCAAGAAAGGTCAAAGACTCAGGCGCGCCGCAGGAGATCCAGCGTCTTGAGCTTCAGTGACCACTCATCAGCCCATCCGAGTCTTCATCCTTGATGATCATGAGCTGGTGTGGCGTGGCTTACCGACCTGCTGGCGGCAACCGACGATTTGATCATTGTCGGTGAGACCGCCACCGCCGGACAGGCGTTACGTCGCATTCCGGCCGCTGCACCAGATATTGCGTTGCTCGATGCCAGGTTGCCTGACGGCAACGGCATCGATGTTTGTCGCGAGATCCGCTCGTCCCATGAGAACGTCCGGTGCTTGATTCTGACGCGACGACCGGCCTCCACTTTGAGGGAGTCCTCTTGCCTGCGGAACGGAGTGCGGCTCCGGTGAACCGGAGGATGTGGGCGGTCGGAGCGTCAGGTGCCCTGGCCACAGTGACCACAGTGGAGGCTGTTCGGCGATCACGTCGTCGGCGGTAAGCCCTTCGTGAAACGACTGGTGGAGCTGATCGAGACGGGATATGGGCTTGAGGTGGCGCCGCACAACGCTCCTGCCTCGCCGCCCGGTCCGCAATGAATCCGCAGGATCCAGGCTCGGTTAGGCAAGGGACGTACGACTCTATTCAGGTCACTGTCGCGGGCGACACGGTGGTGTGCATGGTGGACCTCGAACCACGATCCCGCCGCCTGAGTCTCTGGACGGCGATCTTGACTGCAGTCATCGCTGTGATCTCGCTCGGGATGGCAGTCACCACGCTGCCGCACTCCGGGCCATACTGCCAAAGCGAGTGCGTCGGTTATCCCTATACCGATGTCGCGGCATTCGTTCCTAGGGATTACCTCTGGATTTATCCCGCTGTAGTTCTGATATTGCTCGCCGTGGTATTCGTCGAGTGCCTTTACTACTGGATTCCGCCACACGGGCGGTTGTTGAGCCGGATCGGTGTCGCCTTCGCAATCATGGGTGCAGCGATTCTCGTCGTGGACTATGCGATCCAACTCACGTTCATCCAGCCCGCGCTCCTTCTCGGTGAAACCGAAGGATTGTCACCGTGGAGCCAGTACAACCCGCACGGGGTTTTCATCGCCCTCGAGAACATCGGCTATCTGTTGCTCAATCTCGGATTCCTCTTTGTCGGAGTGGCGATCGTGCACATGTCGTCCAGGCTTTGGCGGGCTACCGGTTGGATCTTCGTCGGCGCCGGCGTCCTCACGGTGGCTGCACTGGTGTACTACTCAGCCTATTATCGGGTCGCTCTGGACTACCGGTTTGAAGTCGCCTCACTAAGCATCGCGTGGTTGGCGTTGATCGTCGCACCGGTGTTGGTGAGCATCGCGCTGCTCGGGGCTGAACGAGTGAGGGACGAGCGGACCGCCTCGTATGAGATTGCAGGTCAGTCGTGATCTGGTTTTGGTTCCTCCCGGAATTGAAGACCGGCACATATGCGGAGACCGCCCACAAATCGAGAGCCGCTCGATCCCACGCGCTGCCTCACTTCAACAGAGCACATCCAGGTGACGGCGAAGCGAGAGCCACCCGAGTGGTGCTCTGGTCTATGCCCTTGCGGCTCTCTCTCCTTCGGCGCGTTAGGAGGAATTAGCCGAGTTTCGCTTGGCCACCAAAGCTCGTCAACGATTCTCGGCCCCCTGGCTGGCCAACCAGATAAGAAGGTCAGCAAGTGCCAGACTGACGCCACTTGCTTCCGGTATCGCCAGCTTGCAAGATCAGCTTAGGTCGAGGTAGAGGAAGGTCATCATGGGTCGGAAGGACGTCATGCGTCGCACGGAGACCGCAGCCGCAGATTTGCCCGCAATGAAAGTTAGTGGCATCGCCGTCAGAGGCGTCGCTGCCGGTGGCGTCGCCTTGCGGGCAGTGGCCACTGGCTCACTCGCCATTGGGGCTGCAGCTATTGGTGCACTTGCGATCGGCGCTGTGGCCGTCGGACGTCTCAGAGTAGGTAGCGCCGCAGCCAAGAAGCTTAGCGTTGGCCGCCTTGAGGTCGATGAGCTTGTAATCGGTGGCAAACCGGTACGCGCAGAAGATCTTGGGCCTGTGATTGGCAGCGTCTGATCATTGACGCCTGAGCGTCCCGACGCCTGTGCTGGGAAACGACCCTTTGCTCGGCTTGGCGGCCGGTCGTTTTGACCGCTGTGCTGGGAAACGACTCTAGCCGTCGGCTATTCCGCCGGAATGCCATTGCTGGCAGCGATGGCGGCGTACCAAGACGCGGAGGTCTTCGGCTCGCGGGCAAGAGTGTCGAAATCGACATGAACGAGTCCCCAACGCTGGCTATAGCCCGCCGCCCATTCGAAATTGTCCAGCAGCGACCAGGCGTAGTAACCCGTAACGTGACTGCCTTCGGCAATCGCTCGATGCAAGGCGAGGAGATGGCGGTGAAGAAAACGTACCCGGGCCTGATCGACCAGGGGGTTGCCGCTGTCCGTGACATCGTCCGGTACGCCGTTTTCGGTGATCAATATCTCAAGCGATCCGTAGTCTCGACGCAGTCTGGTGAGGACGTCGTAGAGGCCTTGAGGGAAGATCTGTTGCCAGCCGGCGGCGGAGACTGGATGGATCTGGACCGCCCTCCCCACACCGTCGACGACTACGGGAGAGTAGTAGTTGATCCCTAGGAAGTCGACCGGCCTGGCGATGACGGCGAGGTCGCCGTCTTTGACTGCCGAGTCAAGGCCACTAGCGAAGCGGCGATCTGCATTGCTGAGGTTGGGGTAGCGACCTTTCACAAGGGGGTCCAGGTAGAGACCGTTCTCTAACGTGTCGGCGGCGCTAGCTGCGGTGGTTGCCTCAGGACTGCCGTCCGCCGGGTAACAGGGAGCAAGCTGCAGACATGGGCCGATCTTGCCGATTGCGGGCGAAGCGCGAAAGGCCCCCACAGCCTGCCCGTGAGCAAGATTGAGATGGTGGATCACCCTTCCGGAAACCGCCAGATCGCTTTTGCCGGGTGCCATCCGGCCGTGCTGGTAGCCCTGCTGCGCGATGATCTTGGCTTCGTTTATAGTCAGCCAGCGCGGTACCCGATCACCGAGGGTAGCGAACAACACGGTCGTGTAGTCAACGAACCAACCCGCGCTGTCTCGGTTTTCCCAGCCGCCGCGATCTTGGAGGGCTTCGGGCAGGTCCCAGTGGTAGAGCGTTGCCAGGGGCGAGATGCCACGATCAAGCAGCCCATCCACCAGCCGGTCGTAGAAGTCCAGCCCTCGCCGATTGACCTGGCCGCGGCCTTCGGGGAGTACCCGCGGCCACGCGATGGAGAAGCGGTACGAGCCGATCCCGAGGCCTCGCATCAGGTCAAGATCGGACTCCCACCGGTGATAGTGGTCGCACGCCACCGCTCCCGAACTGCCATCAGCGATCGCGCCGGGGCGCTCGGAGAACGCGTCCCAGATCGAGCGTCCACGTCCGTCGGCCTCGGCCGCACCCTCGATCTGGTACGCCGAGGTGGCAACTCCCCAGCTGAATCCGTTGGGAAAGCTGAGCGTAAGTTGATCGGAAGACCGGCTCGGCGATGGTGCAGGATTGCGCCCGACTGGAGCCGAACACGCCGCCGCAGCCATCCCCATAGCAGCCGTAAGCATCGACGAGCAGAACCGACGCCTGCTGAGCCGGACGGTGGGGTCCCGCATCTGACCTCCGGCGAGGTCGAGCGGGCTGGCTCTCTCGCGCATAATCAACGGTTTGATGCCCTCGTCGCGACGCGATCAGCGGCCTTGAGAATCCGCCGTCCAGGTCTCGTGGTTGTCCAGCCCTCGGTTTCTGGGTGAGGCTCAGCTGGCAATGCGCCGCTCTCGATCCAGGCGCCTACCGTGCGGGCATGGAGGTCAGGCAAAGGCGCCAGCCAGCCGTGGCCAGCACCAGGCACTATCCGCGCCTGCGCATGCGGCATGAGGCTGGCAAGCGTGGCATTCGCCGCGCGCACGTCGCCGAGCTCCCGCTCCCCCACTTAACCAGATGGGCGGACGGTGGCCTTCACCAGCTGAGCTCCCCACTCCTTCGCCCGCTCAATCTCACCCTCGCGGAGCGGACCGTAAGCGTCGTCCACGACGAATCCTTGGGGGTCGCTTACCAGGTCGTAGCCATGCCTCCGCAATCGACGGGCAATACCGTGGGCCGCGCCACCGGCCATGGGGGAGCCTAAACGTGTGTCGAACGCGGCGGCCTGCGCACCATTGCCGGCCTTTGGCAAAGTGTCGAACCAATCCCGCAGGCCCGGCCCTTCCGCATCGGGCTCCAAGTCGTGCGTCGGCTCGCCCTTTGCTTCGGCCTTCTGCTCTCCGCTGATGCCCATCCTGCGGCTGAAGCCTGAGGTCATGCCATGGATATGTGTTGGGCCGCCGACAACCAGCAAGTCGGTCTGCTTGATCAAATCCGGAGAAACCTCTGAGACGGGCAAGCACTCCACGTCAGCGTCGAGACGTGCCTGCCGAATGCCGTCGCTGATTGCCTCTGCGACCTCGTGGGTGTTGCCGAACATGCTCTCGTACACGATGGTGATCTTCATCTTGCACCTCCAGGATCACTGTGGATCAGTCGAAAGCAGCGTGGCTAGGGGCATAAGTCCTCTGATGGGTGCCGCACTGTGACCGTGAGGCCCAGACTGCTCCGCCTGTACGCCCAGCCGAGCATGGCAGCAGCGCAAGCAGCGCCAGCCGCGCTCGCTATGCGTCGCTTTCTCCCATTCGCCGCCTTCCGGCCAATCCCAGGTGATCGCACCCGGCAACCCTGCATCCCAATGTTGGACCGTCGGATTGACGCCGCTATGCCGCGTTCCGCACGATCCATGTCATGAAGCGGCCGAACCTCCTCGCTGCTGGCTTCTCAGGTCAGTCGGTGCCGAAATGAGAAACCAAACCGTCGATCGGCCGATCGCATTGGTCACAGTGCTGTGCGGCATTCTCGCCTTGCTGGCCGCGATCAGCGCTCTAGTCGGCCTGCTAGCTACTGGCGGTCCGGGGAGGCATGTCGTCACCACGGCTCGGGGTGTGTCAGTAACGGTGTATGGACAAGGGATCTATGCCGCGGACAGTTGGCTGATCGGAGCAGGTAACCGTGGTCAGGACCTGGCGATCTTGCTCGTGGAGGTGCCATTCCTGCTGCTCGCCCTGCGCTGGTATCGCGGCGGCGCGCTTGCGGCTGCCACTGTCCTCACGGGGGTGTTGGCCTTTTTCAGCTATTACTACGTCTCGGCGACGTTCGCCACTGCCCAGAATCGACTATTCCCTCTCTATGTAGCTGCCGCGAGTCTTGCGGGTTTCGCGCTGGTGGTGGTCGTCCGCAGGCTGGATTCGGTTCGCATTGCCGCCGCTCTACCGGACCGCCCAGGACGAAAGGTGCTGGCGATCTACCTGCTGGCGGTAGCTGCAGCGTTGACCCTTGCCTGGCTTCCGGATCTGGTCATGACCACCATCACCGGAGACATTGCAGCGAAGGTTGGTCCCTATACCAGTTCGGTGACCGATGCACTTGATCTTGGATTGGTGGTTCCAGTGGCGGTGATCGCTGCCGTACAGCTCCTCCGGAGGAGGCCGGAGGGCATCGTCTTGGCTCTGGTGATGCTGGTTGTCAACGTCTGCATCGGCATCCTCCTGATGGCGCAGGGTGTGGCCCAGCTTGCGTCCGGAGTGCCGATGACGATCGGTGAGATCATCGCCAAGATGCTGACTTTTGCCGTCCTCACGCTGGTCGCTGGTGGCCTGCTGATCCGAATGGCACGGGCCGCAGCACAGCAGCCAATGTCAGTCCGAACCGGGAGCTGATCATGGTCCATCGAGCGTTGTCCATCCCGCTGGTCGCCCTTGGGCTTGGCATTGCAGTCAGTTCAATGCTTGGAGACCTTGGCTTTGGTCTTATGCGTTATCGGACCTCGCCGACGACTCTCAACCAGCTGCTTGGCAGCGACGCAGCTGCGCTGTTCGTCATTGCGCCATTGACGCTTGTCACGGCCGTCTTGGCGGCACGAGAACATCCGGTGGCGCCCTTGCTCGCGCTTGGAATCGGTGCGTACGCCTTGTACACGTACGCACAGGTGATCATCGGTCAGGAGTACCTGCGGCTGCCAGGGAACGTCGAGCGCTTCCATCTTCATCCTGGCTGAGGCGGTAATCGTGCTGGCCTGGCGCCTTGTACCGCCGTTGCCCCGCCCAGCAATCAAGGTAGAGCGTACGGCTGGTGTGGTGCTGCTGCTTGTCGCCGCCTTCTTGGTGTTAGGACAGCACCTGCGGCCCATGCTGGCGGCGTGGACCGATCCCGACAGCCTCACCGAGTACGCGTCCAGTCCGACGCCGTTTTGGATGGTGAAGCTGATGGACCTCGGCATCATCGCCCCGGCCGCCATAGCTGCCGGCGTGGGATTGCTTCGCGGCCGACCTTGGGCCAGGAAAGCGATGTATGTGATGTTTACCGGCTATTCCTGCTTGGCGATCTCCGTTGCGGCCATGGGAATTGTGATGAATATCAACGCTGATCCTGATGCCTCACCGGCTCTCACGGGAGGGTTTGTGATCTTTGCGCTGATGTTCGTGACGCTGACCATTGTGCTTTATCGGCCGCTCTTCAGGCGGTCCGATTCCAGGCAGGATCCGGTGCGTGCTGGGGGTCCGGTGGTGCGCTAGTCGACCGTTGCTTTGCCCTTGAGCGCAACGAGGAGACACAACGCGGCAAGAAGCAGGGCCGTAGGACCCAACAAGAAGCGTTCCCACGGACTCTGGGAAAGGAAGTTGGGCAACGCAGCGAGGGTCAGCAGGATGACCAAAGCCCACGTTCCCCAACGCGCAAGTCCTGGCGATATCCAGCGGATCGGGAAGCCGGCACGTCGCAGCACAAACAGGGCTCCGAGGCCGTAGATCAAGATTGCGACCACACTCGCGAGGCGGAGACTCGTCGGCAGCTGTGTGCTCATGCCGCCCCAAGCGGCGCGACCTAGCGGAGCGCCCGCAATGAGTGCAAGCTGGAAGACCGCAAGACCAGCGAACCCGACAGCAACGATGAGCGCCGCCAAGCGAACAACTGCGGGGCTTCTCACGCCGTTCACCTCCTATGCAGAGCATCATGTGGGCTTAGCCGCCAGCGGATTGGCGACCGGTAGTCACGGCAGAACGGTCACGGCCCCCGCCGTCCCCCGGGACGTGAACGTGAAGCGAGAAGGTGGGGCATCAGCAACCTGTACCTGAAGCTGACAGCGGTTCTCTTCCGGAGACCTCGGGTGGGCGGTTCGCCTCAGCCCGTGACTTGAGCCCTCGCAGCATCCCCCTGGCCATGATGAAATCGGCGGGGATGATGGTGGCGACATAGAACGCGGCAAACCACCAAGGTGACATGCGGCCGCGGACTCGGGCCTGGACACGAGTGCGATCGCCGCCGAGGGGCGTCAGCCGCAGGCACCAGGTCCAGGTGATGGCGGCACCATAGGCGTCCCAGCCGGGCGGGATATGGCTGGTTGATCTC
>DATEWO010000256.1:0-2254 GCA_035257925.1 Propionibacteriaceae bacterium
CCCGTGGAATCCAGTGGCCAGGTAGAAGACCGAGCCGAAAACATTGGATGAGATGGTCAGGCCTTCGCCGATCAATGCCGCGTACTCATAAACCTGGCCGCCGATGAAGAATGCCCCCATGAGGTAGGTGAGCGTGTACCACTCCCGCAGCCCCCACCTCCGGAGGTTGAACAATGATCCCGTCCGGCTGACCTGGGCCCGCTCAGCCGCGAATACGCCCATCTGGCAAGTGAAGGAGCTGGCCACCAGCACACTGGTGTTGATGATCGCGAACGGGATATTGATCAGATCGCCCTGAGACTGCCAGAGCGGCTCGGTGCCGGCCGCCGCCGCCTGCGAGTTGGTGACGTTCCGGATGGTGAAGTAGGCCGCAAACAGGGCTGCAAAAAACATCAGCTCCGAAGCCAGCCAAATGATGGTGCCGACAGCCACCGGCTCTGGCCGATTCTCACGACCACGCAGACGCGATTGCGGGATCGGGTGCAGTGCGCCCTCCGGCATTGTCATGGAACCGGAAACTGCGTGTGTGTGCATGGCCACGAGGTCATTATTGCCGTAACCCGTGCTGAGGTCACCCCACGGCGCAACTTTGTTATCCCGAGTCGCCTATGGCATCTAGACCGATCACTCAATGCCCCATCGACAAGCGCAGATGCATCTGTCCACCCGCTGTGCAGCACCGGCGGTGGCAGCGGGAGCCCACATTAGGCTGGTCGTGTGTTCAGCAGGTTCGCGATGGTGCTCGTACCGCTGCACGCTACGCCGACCAATCAGCCGCCACCGCTGACTCCGACGCGGCTACTGACCGAATGGACCTGGCAGTGGTCGATGGCGATCGGCGTCACCATTGCAGCCGCGCTCTACGTTGCTGGGCTGGTGGTGCTTCACCGCCGAGGCGACCGCTGGCCGGTGCGCCGCAGCTGCTCGTTTTTGCTCGGCGGTCTTGGGTCGATTGCCCTGGCCACGATGTCAGCGCTGGGGACCTATGACACGGTGCTGTTCAGCGTCCACGTGGTGCAGCACATGATCTTGATGATGGTGGCTCCACTGTTTCTCGCTCTGGGGGCGCCAGTCACCCTTGCGCTGCGGACTCTGCCCACTCGACCGCGCGGCATGCTGCTCGCCGTGTTGCACTCGCGGTTCGCCCGGGTGCTGACGTTCGCGCCACTGACACTCGCACTTTTCATCGCAACGCCGTTTGCTCTGTACTACTCGCCGTTTTATGAGATCTCGCTGCGCTCGGGCTTCTGGCATGCGTTTCTGCATCTGCACTTCCTCATCATTGGTTGCCTGCTGATGTGGCCGTTGGTGGGAATCGACCCGGTTCCCGGAAGGATCAGCTATCCGCTGCGGCTGTTCATGATGTTCTTGATGCTGCCCTTCCATGCATTCCTTGGCATCTCGATCATGAGCGCGACCACCCTGATCGCTGAAAGCTGGTATCTCGCCTTCAATCGAACCTGGCCGCCCAGTCCGCTGGATGATCAGTATCTCGCTGGCGGCATCATGTGGGCCTCGGGAGACGCCTTAGCGCTGCTGATGCTGATTGCGCTCTTCGTTCAGTGGTACGCCTCCAGCCAGCGGGAGGCTCGGCGGGAGGACCGTCGACTTGATCGACTGGAGGCACGAATGCAGCGAACGGCCCCGAGGCCTGTCGGATCCCACGATCACGGAGAACGGGCACGTTACGATCAGGCCCGGGCCGACCCGGTGGCCAAGGCCGAGATGCGGCCTGCCGGCACGGGAGGACAACCTGGAGATGATCAATGAACGGCGATGAGGACCCTCGGGATGGCGAGGTTCTGACGATCTTGTGGTACGCCTCGGACCGGACCACGCGTCAGAACGTCAGGCTGGCCCTGGGGCGCAAGGTGGCATCCGACCTGCCGCCGGTACGCGTACTCGAGGTGGCAACTCAGGCCGCTGTGATCACCGCGATGGACGCGGGCGGCATCGACCTGGCGATCCTGGATGGGGAGGCGGTGCCGGGTGGAATGGGGCTGTGCCGCCAGCTCAAGGACGAGATTCTGCGCTGTCCGCCGATCTTGGTGCTGATCGGGCGTCCGGATGACGCATGGCTGGCGACCTGGTCCCGTGCTGACGGCGCGGTATCGCATCCGGTCGATCCCATCCGATTTCCTGCGGCGGTCGCTGCACTGCTGCGCTCTCGGATGCCCACAGCAACCACGGTCGCACCGACCACCCCCGGGACCTGACCTCATGGCGAACACTATGAACTGGCCGGACCTGCTGA
>DATEWO010000257.1:0-17495 GCA_035257925.1 Propionibacteriaceae bacterium
CGCGGGATTGTGCGAGCGAGGCAGGCCGCACGTAGATGCGTTCGTAGTTGAATGCCCGCAGGGTCGCCAGAGCACCCGCCTGCTCCGGAGGCATCCCCACCTCGCCGTGCTCCTCGACGGCACGTACGACTGCCCGGACGAAGGTGTTCAGCTGCTCCCGTCGAGTTCGCCCGCAGATCTCGACTATCTCGTCAGGAAGATCATCCGGTGCTACCACTCCGGCATGGATGGCGTCCTCGAGATCGTGCGCGCAGTAGGCGATCCGGTCGGCCCAGCTGACGATATGGCCCTCGACGGTGAGCGGCGCCGGCCGGGACCAGGAGTGGTTTCGGATCCCGTCCAGAGTCTCGGCGCAGAGGTTGAGACCTTGCAGCACGACGTCGGCACCCCAAGGGCCATGGTCATATCCCTCCGGAATGAAGGCGTCGAAGGCATCCTCGCTCGCGTGTCCCCCTGGCCCATGACCACAGTCGTGCCCAAGGGCGATTGCCTCGGCCAGCGTTACGTTGACGCCGACCCCACGGGCAATCGATGTCGCGACCTGGGCCACCTCGAGGGCATGGGTCAACCGGGTGCGTTGGTGGTCGGTCGGATAGACGACAACTTGTGTCTTGCCGGCCAGTCGCCGGAACGCGGTGGATTGCACAATCCGATCGCGGTCGCGTTCGTAGCAGGTGCGTTCGTCGTCGGGCTGCTCCGCGATGGCCCGATTCCCCGCTCCCTCGGCAAAGGCGGCGCCCGGGCGGAGCGTCGCTCGTTCGCGCTGCTCGCGAAGCTCACGGCGCACAATTGGTCCTGGCCCGGGGCGGGCATGGGGACCTGAGTGGGCGCGCACCAGGTCGCCGCCGTAGTGACCAGCCATGGTGTCGGCCCATGCCTTGGCGCGCGGGGTGACCTCCTCAGCCACCGGAGATGCCCAGCTCCGCGGCTGCCAGATCAAGATCACCACCGGAGGTGTCGGCCAGCCAGCCGTCGGGGAGTGCGACGGTGGCGCGCGGCGCACCCTGCCGTCCCCGAGGGGATCCCAGCTCCGAGGTTGGGAAGGGAACTTCTGGATCGAGCTGGGACAGCAGTCCGTCGAGCTCGGCGAGCGATGACACCATCGACAGTCGCGCGCGCAATTCGCCGCCGACGGGAAAGCCCTTGAAGTACCAGGCCATGTGTTTGCGCAGATCGCTCAGGCCATGCAGCTCGTCTGACAAGCCGACGAGCAGTTCGGCATGGCGGCGCAGCATCTTCATCACTTCACCGAGGTCGGGGAGGGTCCGGGTCTGACGCCCGGCGAAGGCATCGGCCAGGTCGCGGAAGAGCCAGGGCCGCCCGAGGCAGCCGCGTCCGATCACTACGCCGTCGACCCCGGTCTGGCGGATCATGCGCAGCGCGTCAGCGGCTTCCCAGATGTCGCCGTTGCCTAGTACTGGGATGGAGACGTGCTCCTTCAGCTTGCCGATCGCGTCCCAGTCGGCTTGCCCGGCGTAGGCCTGCTGTGCGGTCCGGCCGTGCAGTGCAATAGCGGCACAGCCGGATTCTTCGGCGATCCGGCCGGCATCCAGGAAGGTCTGATGATCATGATCGATGCCGATCCGGGTCTTCATGGTCACCGGAACGGCGTAGCGAGCGGCCGCCCGGACGGTGGCTGTCAAGATCATCCGAAGCCGGTCCCGCTTGTATGGCAGGGCTGCGCCCCCACCCTTGCGCGTGACCTTGGGGACCGGACAGCCAAAGTTCAAGTCGACATGATCAACGCCGTATTCGTTGCACAGGATTTCGGTCGCGTGCGCCATGATCGCAGGATCGACACCGTAGAGCTGGACGGACCGAACCCGCTCCCCCGGGTCGAACTGGAGCATCTGCTGCGTCTTGCGATCCCGCTCGACGAGCCCGCGGGAGGTGATCATCTCGCAGACGTACAGCCCGGCGCCCTGCTCGCGGCACAACTGGCGAAACGCCGCGTTCGTGATGCCGGCCATCGGCGCCAGCACCACCGGCGGATCGACGAGGAGGTTCCCGATGATGAGTGAGGCGGGCTGAGCCTGTCGAAGCCCAGATGCGGGCCCTTCGACAGGCGCCGTCCTGAGCCCTTCGACAAGCTCAGGACGGCGCTGGTCGAAGGGCTCAGGGCGCATGCGGACAACTTCAGGACGCATGCCGGCGTGGGAGAAGGTGGTGGTTAGCAACCGACCAGCCGCTGCGCGAGGTACTCGGTCACCTTGTCTTCTGACACCCGCTCCTGGGTCATCGAGTCGCGCTCACGGACCGTGACGGCTTGGTCGTTGAGGGTGTCGAAGTCGACAGTGACGCAGTACGGCGTACCGATCTCATCCTGGCGGCGATAGCGCCGGCCGATGGCCTGGGCGTCGTCGAAGTCGACGTTCCAGAACTGCCGAAGCCGCATGGCCAAATCCCGGGCCTTGGGCGACAAGGCCTCGTTGCGTGACAGCGGCAGCACGGCAACCTTCACCGGCGCCAGCCGAGGGTCGAGCCGCAGCACCGTACGCTTGTCGACCCCCCCTTTGGTATTGGGAGCCTCGTCCTCGTCGTACGCGTCGACCAGGAATGCCATCATCGCGCGATTCGGACCTGCCGCCGGCTCGATGACGTACGGGACGTATCGCTCGCCGGTTACTGGATCCAGATAGGACAGGTCGACACCCGAGTGCTCTGTATGGGTCGAAAGATCAAAGTCAGTCCGGTTGGCGATGCCCTCGAGCTCCCCCCAGTCCGCACCCGCGAACCCAAACCGATATTCGATGTCGACTGTCCGCTTCGAGTAGTGCGAGAGCTTCTCCTTGGGGTGCTCGAAGTGCCGCAGGTTCTCAGCTGCGAGGCCTAGCTCGGTGTACCAGCGGGTCCGCTCGTCGATCCAATACTGGTGCCAGTCTTCGTCGGTGCCGGGCTTGACGAAGAACTCCATCTCCATCTGCTCGAACTCCCGAGTACGGAAGATGAAGTTGCCCGGGGTGATCTCATTGCGGAAGGACTTGCCGATCTGTCCAATGCCGAAGGGTGGCTTCTTCCGCGTCGCCTGAACGACGTTGGCGAAGTTGACGAAGATGCCCTGCGCAGTCTCCGGGCGTAGGTAGTGCAAACCAGACTCATCCTCAACCGCGCCCAGATAGGTCTTGAGCATCATGTTGAAGTCCCGCGGCTCGGTCCACTGCCCGCGGGTTCCGCAGTGAGGACAGCCGATCTCTTCAAGGCCCGTCGGCCGGCGCCCCTTCCGGGCTTCGAAGTCCTCCTCCAGATGATCAGCTCGAAAGCGCCGATGACACGACAGGCATTCGGTCAGCGGGTCGTGGAAGGCGTTGAGATGCCCGGAGGCCACCCACACCTTGCGTGGCAAGATCACCGAGGAATCAAGCCCAACGATGTCCTCCCGCTCGGTGACCACCGAGCGCCACCACTGCTTCTTGACGTTCTCCTTGAGTTCGACGCCGAGCGGTCCGTAATCCCATGCCGAACGCGTACCGCCGTAGATCTCTCCCGCGGGAAAGACGAAGCCACGGCGCTTGCACAAGCTGATGACGTTGTCGAGTCGGCTGGACGAGGTCACGAATTTCTTCTCCAGACATAATGCTGCGCCATCCCCGGCTGGGATGGAGTCAGCGCACTAGGTTATCGCCCTCAGCGTAGAAGTCCGGGCCACAGACCGTACGAGGGGATTTCCCAGCTGTACCTAGATTGCGTGCGCTGTGCACTTGTGCGCGCCAGGTACAGCGTGAACATCCCACGCAGCGCGGGATGTTCACCATTGGTGGCGTACGCCCGGAACGTGCCGGAAGAACGTCCCAGATACTGTCCCGCGCACTTGTCACTTCGGTGAAACCTGATTGAAATGAGACCCGCCTACCGTCTGGAAAGCGCCGCCCGCCCCAGGAGGCTGACCATGATCGAACACGTTGATCCGTTCATCGGCAGCGCGGTAACAGATCTCCCTGTCCCGCAAGGTTTGGCCGAAACCTGGTGGTGGCCCAAACCTCAGGTCGGCAACACCCATCCTGGTGCGACGTACCCATTCGGCATGGTCTCGGTATGCGCGTACTCCGGGGCATATCCGACTGGTTATGGGATCTACCAACTCAACACCGAGGGAGTGCCCTCCCAGCTCTACGACGCTCAAATCGCCTCAGGTTTCACCCACTTCCAGCAGTCCGGTACGGGTGCGATCCGCAAGTACTACAACTACTTCCGGGTTACGCCCATGCTGGAACCACTCGACAGCCTCGGCAACACCTGGGAACTGCGCGACGAGTACGCGGAACCGGGCTATTACGCCACGACCCTCAGCTCTGGCATCGGTTGCGAACTGACCGTCGGCCCCAAAAGCGCCGTCCACCGCTATACCTTCCCCGCGCACAAGGACGCACGGCTGGTGATCGACTTCTCGATGGGCGGCCTGGCCATTCCTTACGGCACAACGGTCCCGCTTCGGGCGCACATCGAGGCCATCGGCCCCGGCGTCGCCCAGGCCGAGATCGTCGTAGAGGGTGCGCCGCTGGCCGTGCACCTGGAGTGCGACGCCGGCGACTTGAGGCAGTTGCTGTGGTACGACCGGCGGCTGATGCCGGGTGGCACTCGCCTCGATTTCGACCGAATCCGGCCGACCACGCTGCGGCCGTTCGGCTTGATGTGGCGCGGGCCAACCGAACCGGGCCAGGTGCTGGAGCTGCGATTCGGTTTCTCACTTCGCGGGGTCGAGCAGGCTAAGCAGAATCTTCATACGGACTGCGGATCGGGCGCTCCGGCGTTCGACAGCCGGCGTGCGGAGACCTCGATGGTGTGGCGGCAGCACCTGGACAAGATCAAGATCGAAACAGTCTCGACCTCGCGGAAAACGATCTTCTCAACCGCTCTCTACCATTCCCTGATCAAGCCGTGCTTCGCGCCGGAGGAAAGCCCGATGTGGCCCAGCGACGGGCCCTTCGTGTTCGACATCTGCACGATGTGGGACATCTACCGCACCCAGCTGCCGCTGATTGCCGCGCTGTTTCCGGCCCGGGCCGTGGAGCTGGCCAATGCACTACTGACGATTTGCGAGGAAGAGGGCAACTTGCCGATCGGCTACCGCATGGCCAAAGGCGCGGACCGGTTCACGCGGCAAGCCAGTGCACTCGCCCACACCTTTCTCGCCGATCTGTGCGAGCTGGGAATGCCTGGCATCGATTGGGACTGGGCGTTGTGCCATATGGACACCGACCTGCGACGGTCCTATGGCGAGGACTACCTGCTGCGCGGGCTCGCGGAGCCGATCACGCACACCCTGGACCTTGCGGTCGGATATCAGTGCACCGCGAAAGTCGCTCGCTATGTCGGCGACAACCAACTGGCGACCCAGTTCGAACACCTGGCCGGCCAGTGGATCAACGCTTTCAATCCGACCGACGGCCTGCTGTTGGATTCGACGTACTACGAGGGCGGCAAGTGGAACTACTCCTTCCGGCTGCTGCACGACATGCAGGCACGGATCGCCCTGGCTGGAGGCGAACGCCGGTTTCTCGAGCTGTTGGATCGGTTCTTCGGGTACGGCGCCGATCCCGTCAAGCAGCTTGGAGAACGTCCGAGCATCACGGACCTGGCTGCCGGGTACGCGCTGAACCGCTTTGAGGGGCTGAACAACGAGCCGGACATGGAAGCGCCCTGGGCCTATCACTACGCCGGGCGGCCGGATCGTACGGCTGAGGTGGTACATGCGGCTGTCAACAACATGTTCGGTCTTGGCCGAGGCGGCCTGCCTGGTAACGACGACTCAGGCGGCTTGAGCTCGTGGTATGTCTGGGCATCGCTCGGCATCTTCCCGATCGCTGGCCAGAGCCTTTATCTGCTCAATGCGCCGTCGTTCGCCGAGTCGCGGATCGCCATCGCCAACGAGGAGCTGGTCATCGAGGCGCCCGGTTTCTCCGAGCCTGTGGCCGGTGGTCCTGTGCAGTACGTGCAGAGGGCGATCTTCAACGGCGAAATGCTGAATCGGACCTGGCTGACGGCTCGCGAGTTGCATCGCGGCGGGCATCTCGAGCTGCAGCTCGGACCGCAGCCGTCGGCGTGGGGCACGACTACCCGCCCGCCATCCGCCTCGCAACCGGAGGCGATGCAGCCACCGGCCGCTGCGGCCGTATCAGCTCCAGCGAACTTGCGTATCGGCACAGATGACCCAGTCAACCGGCACAAATGATCAGACCACGGGGAGTCCGATGATGACAGTGTTGAAGAGCAGGGCATGGAACGACAGCGGGCTGCCGCGTCGACTGATCATTGTGGTGCGCGCTGACCCGGTGATCTGTGGTCACTCAGGTGAGGCGCGCAACCTCGCGGAGGTTGCGCTGCAGCGTGGCTTCAGCGACGTGCGGATCGTGACCTGGCCCCTCGATCTACTCGCAACATCCGGTCTGCCGTTGAAGCCGCTAGACGGCGTCCTTCCCTACAGCAAGGGCATCGAGGTGGAACGCCCGGAACCGGTCGGCGATTACAAAGTGCTGGACGGTCGCTGCCTCGCGGGACTGACGGGACGCCTGGTCGAACTTTTCACTGATGGAACGCCGACGGTCTGTATGTCGCTCTACCTCAGCCCACACACCCTTGCCGTATCGGAAGCTCTTCGAGCTGCCCACTCCACCGGTCTCCCGGTCGCGGTCGCCACCGTTGCGGAAGCGGTTGGCTCAGATGTCACGAATGTGGTCCGCTCATGCGCGGCCGACGGACGCTTCGGCGCGGCGGCCCAGGTACTGTCCGCCTATCTCAATAGTGATCTGCCGGTCGCGGTGTCGGCGTACACCAAGGAGTTGATCATCTCCTCGGCTGAGGAGATCGACGCTCGCCATGGGACGTCCTTTGCCGAACGGTGCCAGCAACGCGTCGCCATCTCCTACCCCGCTATCAACACCGCTGACTATCTCGGTGTGTGTCCGGAGCAAACGGCAGAACTGCTCGACCGGCGTCAGCTCAGCCGGAATGGCTATGTGCTCTTTCTCTCCAGACTGGCTCGCGCCAAGGGCGTAGATGACTTGATCGCTGGCTTCCTTGCGAGCCCGGCGTGTCAAGATCTCAGACTCGTCATCGCGGGCAATGGGCCTGAGGCGCAGCACCTACGCGAACTCGCAGCAACAACCTCAGCGGCAGATCGGATCCGGTTCCTTGACGATGTCGACGACGATGAGAAGCCGCATCTGATGGCGGGCTGCGCAGCATTCGTACTGCCGAGCAAGCCGCGGCCAGAATTCGTGGAGACGTTCGGAATCGCGCTGGTGGAGAAGATGCTCGCCGGTGGCGGTCCAGTGATCACCACGACCACCGGTGGGATCGGTGAGGCCGTCGGAGACACCGCGATGATCGTTCCAGTCAGCAGCCCTGGCGCGATTGCCGACGCACTCGATCTCGCAGTGACCATGCCCAACGAGGAACGGGCCAGAATGGCCGAGCGGGCCCGTGAGCACGCACTCCAGTTCGACCGGAGCTGCGTTTTCGACCGGCTGCTGGAACGCCTGACCGAGACCACCGAACGAGAGCTCAGCCCTGCGTAATGCGCCCTGAGCCTGTCGAAGGGCGGCGCACTTCGACAAGCTCAGCGCGCATCGGCCTATCCCGCCAGTTTCTCCCAGACGGAGACGTGCTTGGTGCTGTCGCTGGTGAAAGGTTCGCGATTCCAGCCGCTCCAGCGTCCCCGCAGTGACATCCCGGCGAGCCGAGCCATCAGGTCAAGTTCTGCGGGCCACACATAGCGAAAGGGCATGGAATTTCCCTCGAGCTTGCCGTCGACGGCCCAGTAGTGATGCGAGATCAAGCCCTGTGCCGCGACGTCGTACTCGTCGAAGCCAAGCCGTGTAGCGCTCACAGTGAACGGCCGTACGGTCTCGCCAGGTGGCAGTCGCTGGAGGTCGGGAACCATGACCTCGATCACGAAGCACCCACCCGGCTGCAGATGCGAGGCGACGTTCTGAAAGCACGCGATCTGCTCATCCTGGGTCGTTAGGTTCATGATCGTGTTGAAGACCAGATAGGCAACCGAGAAACGCTTCTCGACGGTGGTTGTAGCAAAGTCGCCGATGGTTACGCCGATGTCGGATGCGCCAGGCTTCGCGAGCAATTTGGCAACCATCGCCTCCGACAGATCGATGCCGTGCACGCGGATGCCGCGTTGTGCAAGCGGAAGGGCGATCCGGCCGGTGCCAATGCCAAGCTCAAGGGCAGTCCCGTCGAAGGACAAGTCGACGAGGAAGTTCACAACCGGGTCGACGATCTCCGGACCAGACAGGTCGGCGGTCGACTCGTCATAACGCTCGGCGACACGTTCGCCGAAGTAATCGGTGGACATGACAGCACTCTGCCGTACGCCGACGGCCGGCACTTTTCACCTGCCGTTTGACTTCGTATTGAGCCTTAATGAAAATGGTTCTCATGTTGGTTAGCCTGGTGCGGTTGTGTCTTGCCTGTCTGCTGCCTCTCACCATGGCAGCGGGATGCGCAGCTGCCGGACCGGCTAACAGCGTCGATACGAAGCCGCCTGGTCGGCTGACCATCGTGGCCGCTTTCTATCCCCTGCAGTTTGTCGCCCAGCGGGTCGCGGGTGACCACGCAGAAGTCACCAGCCTGACCCAACCAGGCGCTGAGCCGCACGACCTGGAACTCACTCCCCGGCAAGTCGCCCGCCTGACCACCGCGAGCCTGGTGATCTACCAGAAGGGCTTCCAGCCGGCGGTCGACGAGGCCGTGGTGCAGAGCGGCAACTCGGAAGTGATCGATACCGGCACCGTCGTTCCACTGCGACCGTTGTCGACGATCGAAGATGATCATGATCATGGGGCGGGAGCTGTGCGCCATGACCCGGAAATGGATCCACATGTCTGGCTGGATCCAACGTCGCTCTCGGCGATCGCTCGTATCGTGCAGGAACGGCTGTCGACGCTCGATCCCGATCATGCAGCCGGGTACTCGCGCAACACCGACACGCTCAACAAACAGCTGGTAAGTCTTGATCGGTCATTCCGCGCAGGGCTGAAGCACTGCATCCGCACCGAATTCATGACTACGCACGCTGCCTTTGGCTACCTCGCTGCGCGGTATCACCTCACCCAGATCGCCATCAGTGGACTGAGTCCTGACTCCGAGCCGTCACCGGCGCGGATTGCCGAGGTTCAGCGCGAGGCCCGTGATCACCAGCTCACCACCATCTTCTACGAGACCCTGGTCTCACCGGCCGTCGCGCAGGCGATTGCTGACGATCTTGGTCTTGCGACCGACGTACTGGATCCCGTGGAGGGCATCACCAGCCAATCACGCGGGCGGGATTACCTCTCGGTCATGTACGCCAATCTCGCGGCGCTTCGAAAGGCCGGGACATGCTCCTAGATGCGAGTACCGTGCTGGCTGCCGACGACCTCACGGTCGAACTGGGCGGCCTTCCGGTGCTGCGGGGCGTCAGCCTCTCAGTGAGGGCCGGAGAGGCTGTGGCTTTGATGGGAGGCAACGGCTCCGGAAAATCCACCCTGGTCCGCGCCCTGCTCGGCCTCCTCCCCCACCGACGCGGCGCGGTACGGCTGTTCGGCTTACCTCTGCCGAGCTTCCGGCAATGGTCGCGAGTTGGCTACGTTCCGCAACGCTCGGTGGCCCTCCTCGGCGGGTCGAAAGTGAAGGAGGTGGTCGCGGCCGGACGGTTGGCTCACAGACGACCGTTCCGACCGCTGGGCCGAGGCGACCGCGAGGCGATACATGACGCCATTGGGCTGGTCGGATTGTCCGAACAGCTCAACACCGACATTGCTGCGCTGTCCGGCGGGCAACAGCAACGGGTGCTGGTCGCGCGCGCACTTGCCGGTCATCCCGACCTGCTCGTCTTGGACGAGCCCACGTCTGGGGTTGACCTGGAGCATCAGCGGGTGCTTGCCGATGTGCTGGCCGAGCGGTTGTCGGCAGGCACCGCCGTGCTCGTGGTGTTGCACGATGTCGGCCCGCTCCGCGACCTTATTGACCGCGCTGTGGTGCTGACCGACGGTCGCGTCGCACATGACGGTCCCCTCGGCGATCTCGGGCAGCACCAGCGGCAACTCGGCGGCCATGAGCATCTCGATCATGGTCGTACTGCTGATGATCATGGTGAAAGTGCGGGAAGCTGGCTAGGCGGTGCCGTAGAACCATGATCGAAATCTTGTGGTATCCCTTCATGCAGCGTGCCCTGGTCGCTGCGCTGCTCACCGGTCTGATTGCGCCCGCCATCGGCACTTATGTCGTCCAGCGCCGACTCAGCCTGCTCGGTGACGGGCTCGGCCACGTCGCCCTCGCAGGTGTCGGCCTGGCGCTGCTGACCGGCACGGCACCCATTCCTATCGCTGTGGCCGCATGTATCGCTGGCGCCGTCATCGTCGAGGTGCTCCGGCAGCGCGGCAAAGCAACCGGCGACGTCGGCCTTGCCGTGCTGTTCTACGGCGGCCTGGCTGCAGGTGTCTTTATGTCGGGCATCTCCGGAGTAGGGGCCGGAGGGCTAGTGCAGTACCTCTTCGGCTCACTCACCACGGTGACAGTCAGCGATCTGTGGCTGGTCGCAGTGCTCGCCATCGTGGTCTTGGTACCGACGCTTGGACTGGCCCCCCAGCTTTACGCCGTATCGACTGACGAGGACTTCGCACGCACCCAGGGTCTCCGGGTCCGGCTCTACCACATCGCGGTCGTCACGCTCGCCGCCGTCACGGTCGCGTTGGCGATGCGGACAGTGGGCTTATTGCTGGTCAGCGCATTGATGGTGATTCCAGTGGCGGCAGCGCGCAACCTGGTACGCGGCTTCACCACAGGCCTCGTCTGCGCTATCGCCATCGGGGTCGCTACGGCGGTTGGCGGCGCGGTGGGCTCGTTCTACGCAAACGCTGCGCCCGGTGCCTTTATCGTGCTGCTGGCCATAGGTGTCTTCATGCTGAGCTGGCCCCTCTCTTACCTGCTGCGACGGCGACGCGCCGCGGCAGTACTCCCGGACTCGAGTGATGATGATGAGCTGCTGGCCCCGCACACGGTCACCGAAAGCCACCCACACCGCCATCAGCCGGGCTGCGGGCATCCGGCCGTGCAACACGGCGATCACACTGACTTCATCCATGAAGGACATCGGCATGCAGCCCATGCCGATCACTACGATGAGCATTGAGTCGCCCGGCCGAAGCCGCCGAGGAGCACCGAGATGACAACCAGACCTGTCACCAGAGCGGATACGACGGCCAAGCCGTCGGGTGCTCAGCGCAGGACCCGGCAGCGGGCTGCGGTCGAGGAGATCCTGTCTGATCGACATGATTTCCGAACCGCCCAGCAGATTCACGACGATCTGCGCCATCATGGCGAACGCATCGGCTTGACCACGGTCTATCGGAACTTGCAACTGATGACAGAAGCAGGTGATGTCGACGCGATCCGAACTAACGAGGGTGAGACGGCCTACCGCCGCTGCTCAACTGGCCACCATCATCATCTGGTCTGCCGCACCTGTGGCCGTACGGTCGAAGTCTCCGGACCGGCGGTCGAGAGATGGGCCAATGCGGTGGCCGAGCAGCACGGCTTCCGAGAGATCAGTCACGACCTGGAGATTTTCGGCACCTGTAACACCTGTTGAGGACCCGCCGTCACGCGGCCAACCTGAAACCGCATCTACAGCGGGGCAACTGCAGGACACCCGCTCAGGTGTTGCCGCTATCGCCACGCACCACGTTGGGTGCTGCTCCGCCATATCGCCGGTCACGGCGGGCGTACAGCTCGACCGCCCGCCAAAGGTCACGGCGGTCGAAATCAGGCCACAGTCGATCAAGAAACACCAGCTCCGCGTACGCGCTCTGCCAGAGCAGGAAGTTGGATGTCCGCTGCTCCCCGGACGAGCGAACAAAGAGGTCAACGTCCGGGATGTCTGGCTCGTCGAGGAAGTGTCGAAATCGCTCCTCGTTGAGCTTGCGAGGATCGAGCCGCCCTTCCGCCGCCAGCTGAGCGATCCGCCGCGTGGCGTCCACGATCTCAGCCCTGCCCCCGTAATTGACACAGAACTGCAAGGTCAGCACATCATTCTCAACCGTGCGGCGCTCGGCGTCCTGCAGCTCGGTGATCACGCTCCGCCAGAGCCGTGGCGATCGGCCGGCCCAGCGCACCCGCACCCCCATCGCATCCAGTTGGTCCCGCCGCCGCCTGATCACATCCCGGTTGAAACCCATGAGCCAGCGGACTTCATCCGGTGATCGGTTCCAGTTCTCGGTCGAGAAGGCGTACGCGGAGAGGTACTTCACTCCGATCTCGATGGCACCCTCGATCACATCGAGCAGCGCCGCTTCACCCCGCGCATGGCCCTCGGTCCGGGGAAGGTTGCGTGCCTTCGCCCAGCGCCCGTTGCCATCCATCACGATCGCGACGTGGGTTGGCAGCCGGTCTCGAGGGATTTTCGGCGGTCGGGCTCCGCTTTCGTGCGGTCGCGGGAGGGCCGGCGCCGGTTGTGCCCTCCTCACAGGCTTGGCCATGTCAGGGACAATATCGAGGTGCCGACATACCGTGACGAAGCAGTGGTTCTTCGCACGCACAAGCTCGGTGAAGCCGATCGGATCATCACCATGCTGAGCCGGCACCGCGGCAAGATTCGCGGGGTCGCCAAAGGGGTACGGCGCACCACCTCGAAGTTCGGCGCTCGGCTCGAGCCGTTCTCCCACATTGACCTGCAGCTCGCGGTTGGGCACACCCTTGACGTGATCACACAAGTCGAATCGTTGGATGCCTTCGGCGAGCCACTCTCCGATGACTATCCCGCATATACCGCAGGTCAGGTAATGCTCGAGACCGCCGATCGCTTGGTCGTCGAGGAATCCGAGCCTGCACTCCAGCAGTACCTGCTGCTCGTAGCAGCCTTGCGCGCGCTCACCCTGGGCACCTCCGACGGACGTCGCTCACCGACGTTGATCTTGGACTCCTACCTGTTGCGGGCCCTGGCGGTCGCGGGCTACGCTCCCTCCTTCTCCGACTGCGCGCGCTGCGGCATAGTGGGACCCCACCGAGCTTTCTCCCCTGCTTTGGGCGGCGTGGTTTGCGAGCGATGCCGTCCCGCTGGAGCTGCGCGGCCGGCTCCTGAGACGCTGGCCTTGCTTGGTGCGCTGCTGGAGGGCCGATGGAGTGATACCCGCCAGGTGCTCGATCGGGTGGCGCGGGAGGCTAGCGGGATGACCGCTGCCTTCGTGGCGTGGCATCTGGACCGCAACCTCAGATCAATGGCTCATGTCGAGCGTTGACCCGACGTGGCCACCGCCGCACCAGGCTGCGGCGTCGATGGTCGCGTCGCAACCGCCTGCGGTGTATCGACCCCATCGGGCCGCATACGTTCTGGCTGTGATCATGCCGGTGATCTTGCTTGTGGCACTGGCTGTTCCGATCGGCGTGGCATGGACGATCGCGCGGCTGCGGCAGGCTCCCGGCAGCGCAACGACGCCACCCGCGCTGAATCCAAACGCGACTGACGGGGAAGCTGGTGTCGGCGATCCCTACTACCCGCAAGCCGGCAACAGTGGCTACGACGCGACCAAATATCAGATCATGATCAACTGGAATCCGGCGACTCAGGTGATCACCGGTACGACAACAATCAGTGCGCAGGCCACCCAGCAGCTCAACTCCTTCTATTTCGACCTGGCGCTGCATACCGACAAGGTCACGGTCAATGGTGTGCCCGCAGAATCGGTTGCGAGAGGTTTCTCTGACGTCTACGTCAAGCCAGCGCAACCGATCCCCGCCGGCAGCTCGTTCCAGGTGGTGGTCGGCTACTCGGGCAAACCCGGCGAGATTCGGCAGGGCGACGTGCAACCGTGGTGGTCCAGCAACGGCGAGTGGACCGTGGCCGGCGAACCGGAGAGCGCCGCGTGGTGGTACCCCTCCAACGATCACCCGTCCGATCCAGCGCTGATGGACGTTTCTGTCCGGGTGCCCGCTGGCATGGAGGCGATCAGCGTCGGCCGCCTCGAGTCCGCTGACACGGGAAACGAGAAGGACTTCAACACCTGGCATTGGATTGCCAGACAGCCCATGGCGACTTACGTGAACTTCGTCTCCATCGGTCAATATGAGCTTCGGCAAGGCACTGATCGTGGTCGTCCCTACCTCTATGCGGTGTCCGAGCAGCTGTCCGCAGCAGACCGAAAGAAAGCCTTTGCTGCGTTGATGAGCTCAGGGATGCGGATCCGGACGCTGGAGTCGATGTTCGGCCCCTACCCGTTCACCGAGCTCGGAGGCATCGTCCCGGCGCACCGGCTGTGGTTCGGTGGGCTGGAGACGCAGACCCGGCCGATCTATGACGCTCGATCGATCTTGAATACTGGCTTCGAACCAGGACTGCTCGACCACGAGCTGGCTCACATGTGGTTCGGCGACAATGTGACCGTTCGGCAGTGGAACGACATCTTCATCAGCGAGGGTTACGCATCATGGGCTCAATGGGGAGCCAGAGAACGGCGGGGCGGACGTAAAGCCAACGATTCTTTGAATGGCGCATACCAGCGACTTGTCAACAACGATGACTTCTGGAAGATCACCATGATCGATCCCAGTAGAGCGCACCTCTTCGATGCGGTTTACGTACGCGGTCCGATGGCGCTGCAGGCACTCCGCAACGTGATCGGGGACGAGGCGTTTTTCAAGCTGGCCAGGGACTGGAGTCAATCTCCGTCGAGTCGTACCCTCGAGGAGTGGATGGCTGCAGCGCAGTCGTACACCACCGTTGATCTTGGACCCTTCTTCCAGGCCTGGATCTACACCCCAGCGGCTCCGGCCCGCACAGCGGTTAACGGCTTCCGAAATTGAACCTTCCCGCCGCAAGATCACGGCGGGAAGGTCCATTGATGGGAGTTGTGGGGAGTGGTCCTCAACTGACTCGGTTGATTGCCGAGATAACAGCCTTGAGTGAGGCATTGACGATGTTTGCGTCCATTCCCACTCCCCACACGACTACGCTGTCCTCGCCCTGACCGACCTCGCACTCCACGTACGCCGCAGCGCGCGCATCGCCGCCCGCGGATAGAGCGTGCTCGGTGTAATCGAGCACACGTACCTGGTGGCCGAACGTGGAGATTGCGTCGACAAACGCTGACACCGGGCCGTTGCCCTCACCAGCGATCGTCTGTATTGCGCCGTTGGACACGACGTGCGCGGTGAGCGAGGTTTGGCTGTCTTCAGCCGATGCTGTCGCGACGCTCACCAAACGCAACGGACTGTCAGGCTCGAGGTATTCGAACTGGAAGATCTCCCAGAGCCGGCTCGCACTCACTTCACCGCCACCGGCGTCGGTATGTGCCTGCACCGCCTTCGAGAATTCGATCTGCAGCCGTCGCGGCAGGTCCAGATTGTGCTCGGACTTCATGATGTAGGCCACGCCGCCCTTGCCGGACTGCGAGTTCACCCGGATGACCGCCTCGTACGTGCGGCCCACATCGAACGGATCGATTGGCAGGTAGGGAGCCTGCCAGGCGATCTCCCGGATGCTGATGCCTTCCGCCTGCGCCCTTTTCTCCAGGTCCTCCAGGCCTTTCTTGATCGCGTCTTGGTGGCTGCCTGAGAATGCGGTGTAGACCAGGTCGCCCGCGTAAGGGTGGCGCGGGTGGACCGGCAGGTTGGTGCAGTACTCCACGGTGCGACGGATCTCGTCGATCCGGGAGAAGTCGATCTTGGGATCTATTCCTTGTGAGAACAGGTTCATGCCCAAAGTGACCAGATCTACATTGCCGGTGCGCTCGCCGTGGCCGAACAGGCAGCCCTCGACCCGGTCGGCACCCGCCATCATGGCCAGCTCAGTCGCCGCGGTGGCCGTGCCGCGATCGTTGTGGGGATGCAGCGAGATCGCCACATGCTCGCGGTTGCGCACGTGCCGGCTGAACCATTCGATCTGATCGGCGTAGACGTTCGGTGTCGCCATCTCAACGGTCGCCGGCAGGTTCAAGATGATCTCGCGGCCGGCTGATGGTTGCCAGACATCCATCACCGCATTGCAGACCTCGACGGCAAACTCCATCTCGGTACCGGTGAAGATCTCCGGCGAGTACTCGTACCCGAACTCGACGTCACCCAGATGCTGCTCGGCGTACTTCATGACGAGCTCCGTGCCGCGCGTTGCCAGAGCGATGCATTCGGCCTTGTCGACATGGAAGACCACGCGGCGGAACAGCGGCGCCGTGGCGTTGTACATGTGGATGGTTGCGGTCTTGGCGCCGACGATGGACTCGGCGGTGCGCTCGATGAGGTCTTCACGCGCTTGGGTCAGCACCGAGACGATCACATCGTCGGGGATTTTGTCCTGCTCGATGAGTTGCCTGACGAAGTCGAAGTCGGTCTGGCTCGCAGAGGGGAACCCAACCTCGATCTCCTTGTAGCCCATCTCGACCAACAGATCGAACATCTTGTGCTTGCGGGCAGGCGTCATCGGATCGATCAGCGCCTGGTTCCCGTCACGAAGATCGGTTGACAACCACCGTGGTGCCTTGGTGATCACACTGGAGGGCCAGGTGCGATCCGGTAGATCGATAGGACTGAACGGCCGGTAGCGATGGAAGGGCATCGGGCTTGGCTGCTGAACCGGTACCTTCTGGGTCTTCGTACCAAACGATGTTGTCGCGGCGCTTTGCTCGTCGGCCGATGGCTGTGGTGAGCTCATAGCAGTGCTGGACGTGATGATGTCTGACATGGTTCCTCGCTGTGAGATGTGGAGCGGACCGGAAGCACGTCAGACTCCGCAGCGAGGATGCCGGCCCCTACTGGGCCTCGCTGCGGCAGCCGAGGAGGAGCAGCGCCTGGCGGCGCTGGGTGCTAGCCACGTCGTCACTGTAACACCCTGGATCCCGCCCCGGCCAAAGCTCATCTCAGAAATCGCGTGGCGCGACAGTGGCTGAATGCGGCACCCTGGTTGGATGCCGTTCGTACGCGTCAAGCCTGACGACATGAGCCAGGTCACCGCGGTCGCCTCCCTCGAGGAGGCGGCGCGTCAGGTCGATGACCCCGATGCGTTCCCCCCGATCGCAGAAATGCTGGCCGCGGACATGCGTTACGGCTGGGATCTGGATGCCCCAGAGCACTATCTCTACATACCTGAGGACGCTTCCGAACCCGTCGGAACGCTTGTGCTGGATCTGCCGACGCGCGACAACTTGCATCTGGTGTGGGTCGGTATCGTCGTACATCCCGACCATCGCCGCCAGGGCCATGGTTCAGTGATCATGAACGAGGCGTTGCGACTGGCCCGAGAGGCCGACCGCAACACGATCTGGGTCGGGACGGCTGAAGATGATCAAGGGGCGCGCCGGTTTGTCGAACGATTCGGCTTCGGCTACGCCAGCCAGGATGCCCGCAGGCGCCAAGTGCTGGCCGACATTGATCAGGCTGAGATCCAGCAACTCTGGGCCATAGCTGAGGCGGCGGCATCCGACTACTGTCTCGAGCGGCTGCAGCCACCCATCCCTGACAACGTCCTGGGCGAGCTGGTCGCGGTGACTGAAGCTATCAACGACGCGCCGATGGGCGAT
>DATEWO010000258.1:0-5469 GCA_035257925.1 Propionibacteriaceae bacterium
GCGGATGACCGGCAGCAGCCACGATCCGGCCCGATGTCCGGTCGGGTTCACCGACCTGCGGCTGCTGACCATGCGCTATGTGGGCTTCGATGGCCGGGCGCATATCGGACAGATGGTCGTGCACCATCGCCACGCCCGCGGCCTCGTCGGCGTCTTCCGAGAGCTCTACGAGGCCCGCTTCCCCATCCGCCGCCTGCAGCTCGTCGACGCGTACGGCGGCGACGACAACCGCTCGATGGCCGCTGACAACTCCTCCGCCTACAACTGCCGTACGGTAGCGGGCAAGCGCACCTTCTCCAGCCACGCCTACGGCGCGGCCGTCGACATCAACCCGGTCGAGAACCCCTACGTCACCGCCGACGGCGTCCTGCCTGCCGCCGGTCGCCGGTTCGTCGATGTCGACCGCTCCCCCGACGCCGACGCCCCCCGCGGGGTCATCGTCGCAGACGACGTCGTCGTACGCGCCTTCGCGCGGATCGGCTGGAAATGGGGCGGTGTCTGGAACGAGGCCGACTACCAGCACTTCCACGCGCCGTGATCCAGCCAAGATCAAAGCGAGCAAGGGCTGTAAACGGCTGGCTTGGGCGGGCCGACCGCAGGTACTCCAGGACTTTGCGCCGCCTCCCCCTGGTCGGCCCGCCCTTACGACGCTACGGAGTAACGGTCAAGGCGTACACGTACACCGGACGAACATCGCGTCTGCCCTTGCAGGATGAAGTCGCTGGAGGTGTATTGGGGTCGGCCGCGTCTCACGGAGTTTCGATTGTCAGCTCGAAGTTGTTCCCGTCGATCTTGACCTGACCTGAAGCACACCGGTAATCGTCGGTCCCTCCAATGATCGCAACCGTATTCACCAGACTGGAAAATTTGAGGAGCCCTCGGGTCTGGAGCTGACCGCCATTCGGGAAAGGCGTGCCTGGGATTCCCGGCAAGATGTATCCAGCTTCACATAGCCAGAAATCCGGCCTGCGAACACGGACATAGAAACCCGAGTGTTGGCCTCTGAGGCTTGGATCACCGTTGATTACGGTGATGTCGTCGCTGGAGGCGATCATGTTGCCCAGTTGGTTGTTCTGTGGGGTGACGGCCTTCTCCTCAACTGTCTTAACTGTCAAATTAATTATCGTCGTTGGCATATTTGTTTTCCTGGCTCAGGATCGTCCACGGAGTACCAGATGACGAAGCGAGAGCCGTGCTCGCGATGGGCAAACGAAGGTTCGAAGGTATGGCCGCCTCGGGTGGGGAGTCAACGGCCCGCGCCGGAGGCGGAGCATCGGCTTTGCACAGAGTCTCATGAAGATCACGCCGCAGATGATCTTGCTGAGCCATGAGCGGCAGTGTTTCTCTCGCACCAACAAACGTTCGCCGCGAGTCAGACCGCCTGCATCCGCTTCGCCGTAGTCGGATCGATCTTGCATATCTTATTAGAACACTTTTACGATTCTCAGCGCAACGGCAACGTGAGCTCAGCTCGCCGACCTTCATCGGGGGCAGTCACGAGAAAGCTCACGGCTACCCTCCTTGTCAGCCGTGTCAAAGATCACTGGCCCATCTGGCGACGGCGACTGCCGGGAGCGCCCCTGCGAGCTGAACTACCGACTGGGCTGCATGCGCCGAACCATGCGAATCTCCCGCACCCCGCCCTCGACCTGGACCGTCCCGTCCGCAACGAAGCCGTGCTTGCGGTAGAACGCCTGTGCGCGAGGGTTCGGGTCGGCCACCCACAGCGCCGCCGACTCCTCCGGATCGATGACCGCCTCCAGCAGCGCCGGCCCAGCACCCGTTCCGTGGTCGGCCGCGTACACATAGAGCACATACAGCTGCCTCACCCACGCCGCCCCAGCGTCCAAAGGCGGGCCTGACATGGCGATCCCGACCAGCTCGCCATCTCGCTCGGCGACAGCCACGCGGTTCTCGCGATAGCGCTCGTCGGTCAACGCGGCAGTCCAAAACCGCTCCCGAGCAGCCAGCAAGCCTGGGTCGTCGAGCACCGCGTCCGACATGAGTCCCCGATACGTCTCCTGCCAGGACCGCACATTCACGCGCGCCATCTGCCTGACGTCCTCGACCCGGGCCGGGCGAACAGTCGGCGAGGAACTCACTGCCGAATCGTAGGCCGCCAGCCGCCGCCCACCGCACAGGTATAAATCCCGCGCAGAACAACGGGGTTCGCCCAGCCGCGGATGTCTTCACAACTGGAACCGAGCAACCTAAAGATCTTCTTCGAATCCGTACGGGTCAATGGAGTGTGGGTCGGTAGATGAGCTCTTGGATGTGGCTGTCGAGCGTCTGGCTCTCGACCAGCTCCAGGTCGAAGTCGGCCGCAACCTGGAAGATCGGTTCCGCCCCGGTCTGACCGCTGATGGCAGGAAAGAGCGTCAGCTGGACGTAGTCGACCAGGCCGGCGGCCATCAGCGCCCGGTTCAACGACAGGCTGCCGTTCGAGCGCAACGGCACCTCGGACTCCTTCTTGAGGCGGGCGACGACCTCGACGGCGTCGCCACTCACGACGGTCGCGTCGGGCCAGTCGAGGGGGCCTTCCAGCGTCGAAGACACCACCGTTGCCGGCAGGCTTCTCATCCGAGCGTTCACTGGGTCGAGCTCTTCGGGCTCGGTGCTCGAGCCCAGCAGCTGCGCGAACTGCCGATAGGTGTTGGCCCCGAAGACCATCCGCTGCTCTGCGCTGTACAAGGCAAGGCGGTGGTCGAGGAACTCTGGACCTTGCTTGCCCCAGTAGCCGCCCCAGTCGGCGTTGGCGGTGTAGGAGCCATAGCCGTCGAGGGTGGAGAAGACGTCGAAGGTGTAGGTAGCGGTCATGTCGTGCTCCTCGAGCGCGGTTGATCAGTGTGGGTACAGACTGGGGACGCCCGCCGTACCCCGAACCTGCCCCCAGGTCAATGGAGGGTGGGTCGGTAGATGAGCTCCTGGATGTGCCCGTCGAGCGTCCGGTTCTCGAGCAGCTCCAGGTCGAAGTCGGCCGCACCCTGGAAGATCGGGTCCAGCCCGGTCTGACCGGTGATGACCGGGAAGAGCGTCACCTGCACGCGATCGACAAGGCCGGCAGCCATCAGCGCCCGGTTTAACGACAGGCTGCCGTGCGAGCGCAACGGCACGTCCGACTCCTCCTTCAGCCGGGCGACGACGTCAATGGCGTCACCGCTCACGACGGTCGCGTTCGGCCAGTCGAGGCGTTCTTCCAGCGTCGTCGACACCACCGTTGCAGGCATGTTCCACATCCGAGTGACCCATGGGTCACGCACTTCGGACTCCTCGGTGCTCTCGGCCAGCATCCGCGCGAACAACCGATACGTGTTGGCCCCGAAGACCATTCGCTGCTCCTCGCCGTACAAGGCAAGGCGGTGGTCGAGCAACTCCGGGCCTTGCTTACCCCAGTAGCCGGTCCAGTTGCCGCTGGCGGCACCGTAGCCGTCGAGACTGGAGAAGACGTCGAAGGTGTAGATAGCGGTCATGTGGTTCTCCTGGAGTGCGGTTGAGCGGTATGTGGGTTAAGACAGGCGACCAACGCGAAATTAATCGCCGGCGGAGTACGACTCCTGTACGGCCAGCCCGGGACGCACCCGCAGAGGCTCCGCCCCCGCACCTCCGGCCCGATCGTCCATATCGATCACAGTACGAGGCCGTCCAGCGGTCCAGGGAGGGTCTGTCAGTACACGGACAACCCGTCACTCCCACGCGCGCATGCGGCGTGGTGGGCTGGATGTGCCCCCGGGGCAAACCGGCCTTAAGAAACCCCGTCTGCGGTCGACCTGCCGGCCGATACCGGAAGGTCCGGCACCACCTCTAACTCTCGAAGTCGGAGCAGCCTCAGGACTAGAGCCATGGGCGAAGGGCAGACAGGCTGTCGGTAGGGAAAGATGTCGACCGGAGGTGGATGCGATGTATAAGGAGCCATATGAGCTCGGTTCGGCGGCTGATGGGTATCCGGTCCGGATCCGCGCACGCGGCAGATCCGTGCTGACTACCCCAATGCTCAATCGCGGCACCGCGTTCACGCCGGAGCAGCGCCAGGCGTTGGGGTTGCAGGGCCTGTTGCCGAGGGGGGTGTCCACCTTGGAAGGGCAGCTGCGGCGGGTGTACGCCCAGTACCGCCGCCAGCCCGATGATCTGGCCAAGAACGTGATGCTGGGCAACATGCGTGACCGCAACGAGGTGCTGTTCTACCGGCTGCTGGCCGATCACTTGGAGGAAATGCTGCCGATCGTCTACACCCCCACTGTCGGAAAGGCGATCGAACAATACAGCCACGAGTACCGCCGACCGCGCGGA
This sequence comes from Propionibacteriaceae bacterium, assembly GCA_035257925.1. Classification (GTDB taxonomy): domain Bacteria; phylum Actinomycetota; class Actinomycetes; order Propionibacteriales; family Propionibacteriaceae; genus Microlunatus. Next base: position 4,288 of record DATEWO010000258.1, read on the forward strand.
GTTTTTCTCGACGTTAACCACCCCGAGGATGTGGAGGAGTCGCTGCGCAACTACGGCCTCGACAGTGAGGATGTGGACCTGCTGGTGGCCACCGACTCCGAAGGCATCCTCGGCATCGGTGACCAGGGGGTCGGCGGCATCGACATCTCCATCGGCAAGTTAGCCGTCTACGTCGCCGCGGCCGGTTTGCACCCACGCCGGGTCATCCCAGTGGTATTGGACATGGGCACCGACAACCTGCGCCTGCTCAACGATGAGATGTATATCGGCAACCGGCACGCCCGGGTGCGCGACCAGCGCTACGACGAGCTGATTGACGCATACGTCACCGCAGCCAGCAAATTGTTCCCGCATGCCATGTTGCACTGGGAGGACTTCGGCGCCAGCAACGCCCGCCGCATCCTGAACAAGTACGCCTCGCAGGTGTGCACCTTCAACGACGACATGCAAGGCACCGCGGCCGTGGTGCTGGCAGCTGCGTTCGCTGCCGTGAAGGCCGCTGGCACCCAGATGCGCGACCAGCGAGTCGTCATCCATGGTGCCGGCACCGCCGGCATCGGCATCGTCGACATGATGCGCGAAGTCATGATTCGGGAGGGACTCTCCGAGCAGGAAGCCACTCGTAGGTTCTGGGCGATAGATAGCCGGGGCCTGCTCACCGACAGCTACGCCGGAGCAATGCGGGACTTCCAAGAGCCCTACGCCCGCCCAGCCGACGAGATAGCGGCCTGGCCCCGACGACCAGGCGACTCGATCAGCCTCGCTGACGTGGTGACGAATGCGAACCCGACGATGCTGATCGGCACCTCCACGCAATCCGGCGCGTTCACTGAAGCCATCGTGCGGCATATGGCATCCACGGTGGATCGGCCGATCATCATGCCGCTGTCCAACCCCACGTCCAAGGCCGAGGCCATCCCAGAAGACCTGATTCGATGGACCGACGGTCGAGCGCTGGTAGCCACCGGCAGCCCCTTCCCACCGGTCAGCCACGGCGGGCGCACCTACACCATCGCCCAGTCCAACAACGCCCTAGTCTTCCCCGGGCTCGGCCTCGGCGTAGCGGTAGTCCGGGCCCGGCGGATTTCCGACGCCATGATCGCAGCTGCCGCTGACGCCGTCGCCGCATTCACCGATCCCACCGGCCCGGGCGCGGCACTGCTGCCGCCAGTAACCGACCTG
>DATEWO010000259.1:0-4421 GCA_035257925.1 Propionibacteriaceae bacterium
CCAGTCCCGGCTTCGGTATTCCGCTCGTCGTTCGCTACCTCTTGGAGGTGGCTGCGTCTCTTGACGACGTGCGTTCGGTGCTTCGCCGGGTACCGGTCAATATGAGCTACAACCTGACGGCGGTAGACGGCTCGGGTGAGAGCGTGACCGCCTTTGTCGCGCCGGACTCCGAACCCGAATTCTCGCCGGCCCGAGCAGCCACAAACCATCGGGGCACCGTCCCTGAATATCCCGAGCGCGCCCGGTCGTTGCGCAGCGTCGAACGACAACGGCTGCTGCTTTCCCTGCTGGACTCCGATCCCGACATAACGGGGTTGACCTCGGCTTTCCTGCGTCCACCGCTTCGCAGCACCGAATACGGAAGGGCATTCGGCACCTTGTACACCGCGGTCTACCGCCCGAATGACGGTCTAGTCGACTACCTGTGGCCGCAGGATTCGTGGCGACGTACGTTTGACTCAGTCGATGCGACGAAGACAGTCATCCTGAGGGAGTCATGATCACCGGCACCCCAAATCCCGATGAAGCTGAACCGACAACTGAGGCTCTCGCCCAACAAGCACGGCAAGCAGTAGAGGCTCTGGCGCGTTCGTCGGATCCGGCGGCCTTCTCCGAGCTGCTGCGCTTGAGTGCATTGGTCGGTGAATCCCTTGGCGCCTCCGCGCGGTCCCTGGCGGACGGAGGATCTTGGGCGCAGGTAGGCGAGGTCGCCGGTGTCACCCGGCAGGCCGCGTGGTCGCGGTGGCGATCCGAAACCCTGTAGCACCAGCGATCATCAAGCGCTTTACGTGAAAGCAGTGGGCACATGTGGCCCGTACGGCTCCTCCAGCAGACGAATCTCGTCCTCGGTGAGCTGGACATCGAGCGCTGCAACTGAATCCGGGAGATGGTGTGGCTTGGTGGGCCCAACAATAGGAGCGGTCACGACCGGGTTCTTCAACACCCACGCCAGCGCGACGTGGGCCATCGGGATACCGCGAGCTTCGGCGACCTTCTGCACCGCTTCCACGATGGGCTTGTCGCTCTCGATGTCGAACCGGCGGCCGAGGGGATCGACATCGGAGCGCTTGCTGTGTTCGCCCCAAGGCCGGGCAAGCCTGCCCTTGGCAAGCGGCGCGTACGGGGTGCTTCCCACTCCCTGATCGGCAAGCAGACCGAACATCTCGCGCTCTTCCTCGCGCTGCATCAGGTTGTACTGGTTCTGCATCGAGACGAATCGCGTCCAACCGTGCAGGTCCGCGGTGTATTGCATCTTGGAGAACTGCCACGCCCACATGGACGAGGCGCCGATGTAGCGAGCCTTGCCAGCCTTCACCACGTCATGCAGGGCTTCCATGGTTTCCTCGACCGGTGTGTTCGGGTCGAACCGGTGGATCTGGTAGAGATCGACATAGTCGGTGTCGAGCCGAGCCAGTGAGGCGTCGATCTGCTCCATGATCGCCTTGCGGGAGAGACCTGATCCGCCCGGACCTTCGTGCATCGGGAAGTGCACCTTGGTGGCGAGCACGATGTCATCCCGGGAGGCGTACTTCTTCAACGCTCGCCCAACGATCTCTTCTGAGCTGCCGATCGCGTAGACATTAGCGGTGTCCCAGAACGTGATGCCTAGCTCGACAGCCTGCTGGAAGAACGGCTGAGCCTCCTCGTCGCCCAGCGACCACTCGCTGAACCCGCGCGATGTGTCGCCAAAGCTCATGCACCCAAGCGCGAGCCGGCTGACGCGGAGGCCAGAGTTGCCCAGACGGCGATATTCCATGACTACCTGCCTTTCTTCTAAGCGTGGCGATCAAGGCGCCAGCTGCCGGACACCTGCTGTCAGCACTGGCTGTTTACGACGACGACGCTACGGCGGCCTGAGCTGCGGTGGGAGGGTCTGGCATTACCTGGCTCGACCCGACTACAAGGATGAAGATTGCCATCAGCACACCTCAACACACATGGAGAAACACGAGATGCCCGACTCCCAAGCCCAGACCCCCGCTCAACGAGCGATCGGCGACTTCGCACCGAAGCTGGTCTCACTCACCGACGACGTCCTGTTCGGCGACATCTGGGAACGCCCAGAGCTGCCCAAACGGGACCGCAGCCTCGTCACCGTCGCTGCGCTGATCACCAACGGCAGTACCGAACAACTCAAGGGCCACCTGGCACGCGCCAAGGACAACGGCCTGACGGAGGCCGAGCTCAAAGAGGTGATCATCCACCTCGCGTTCTACGCCGGCTGGCCCCGGGCGATGTCGGCCCTCACCGTGGCGAAGGAGATCTTTGGCGCCTGACCGCCACCGCTTGTAGCGCCAGTTCGGTGGACGCCCGCGCCAGTCACGATATGTTCATTCGGTTCGCCTACGCTTTGCTGCGTGCCTCCGCGCAACTCCGAGCCCGCTTCGGAAACCGGTGAGTCCCAAGAGGAGTCGACTCGGAATGGAGAGGCCCATTTGAGGTGGGTGCTCGAAGAGAGCGGGGAGTTCAGCGGCCTACCGCCACTCGATCAGATGACCGATGAGCAGGTTGTCGAGTTGGCAGGTGGGGTTGATGCATCCACCTACCTGGTGAAGGGCCCAGATAGGGATGTCGTGCTCAAGTTGAACAGCAGCGGCCTGGAAGCAGAGGCCAAGGCGTTGCGTGCCTGGAGGTCGTACACCCCACGGGTTCCCGAGGTTCTCGGCCTCGGCACAGTCCCGGAAACCGGAGAAAAACAGATCAAGTACCTCATCCTTGCCGCGCTGAAGAATGACGAGGGCGAGATTGTGGAAACCGCCGCGGACTACTTGGAGCAGTCACCGGAGCGCGCGCGGGAGCTGGGCCAAGCGGTCGGCGCCGAGCTGCACCGCATGCATCAGGCGATTGGCGAGACAGGTTTCGGGAACTTCGCGGATTTGCCGGGTAGCGAGCGCACCTATGACAGCTGGAGCGCCTATCTCGAGGACTTCTTTGCCCTCCATGCCGACTTCGTCCAGAAGCTGGGCATCTCTGATGATCAAGTTGAGGCAACGCGCGCCTTCATCCGGAACTGTCCTTTTGTTGCGGAGGGTCGTTTCTTGCACGGGGACGTGACGATTCGCAACGTTGGGGTATATAGCTATCGCCCGATCACGGTCGGGCTCTTCGATCCCAACCCACTAATTGGTGATCCCTCATGGGACATCGCGCCGATGATGAACAACGTCGCATTCAACGAACTTCGCTATCGCCGTCAGACTGAACCGCCGGAGCCTCTGAGGCGGGACCGCGGCTTGCTCGATGGATTCTGGGAGTCCTATCCGGGTGATGTCGCCGAGGAGTCATTGCTCACCGCGCAGCTCGTGCAAGCGGTGCTTCAGGCCGAGCATCGGGAGGACAGCGTGAATAGCAGCCAGACCGAGACCGACACCGTTGATGTCGAGGTCACCCACGAGTTCATTCGCGGCGTTGTGGAACAGGTGACAGCATGACCGAGTTTCAGCAGTTCGTCGTCATTCGTCACGGCGAGAGTCAGACGAATGCCACCAACACCTTCCAGGCCGGCAACCAGTACGACTCGGACCCTCTCACCGAGCTCGGCCAACAGGACGCCCGCCGCCTCGCCGAACGCCTGGCGGCCCTGCCCGTAGACCTTGTGGTGAGCAGCAGCTACCTGCGGGCGCGTACCACTGCGGGCCTGATCGCCGAGGCGACCCAGGCGCCGCACGTCGTTCCGGTGAGCAAAAACTCCTCATGGGTGGACCTACCGGTGGATGACCAGGAGGTCCGGGACCGTGTTTCGCTTCTCCGGGAGATCGACGTCCCTAGCGAGCTCCAAGGACTGAAATTCGACGACCCTCGGGCGAACGAGATCCAGCATGCCGCCATGGCGGTCGCTCACGAACCCGACGGCCATTACTCGGACGAGGAGAACCTCCATGACTTGTGGCATCGGGCAGAGGAGATCCGTCAAAATCTTGAGGCCCGGTCAGGGCGGCTGATTGTGGTGGTCGCCCACGGCGGCATCCTCAAGGTGTGGCTGGCCCACCTGATGTTCACCGCCATACGCGGCTTGGATACGTCTCAACAGCTGTCTGCGTACCGCGGATTCACCAGGCTCGGCTGGTGGGACAACACCGGCGTGCTCTCACTCAGGTTCAGCCCTGATCAAGGCTGGCTCTGGCTGATGACGGACATCCAGCATCTCGAGCCTGACTATTTCAGCTTTATGCCGAGCACTCCCAGGACTGCAGTGGCCCATCCAGATACCGGCGCCGAGTACCTCGGCGGCGACGACGCGCCCGCGCCCTCGTAGCTATGGGACGACGCATGAGCCCATTCACGTGGCGGGATAGATCGCTCAGCACTTTCCATTGCGGGTCTATACGTGGTATGCAGTTTTTCTGCTACCGTTCGCGTTTCGGAAGGATCTATCACGAAATGAGTGACCAGACGACTGGCGCTACGGTCAGCGATTACGA
>DATEWO010000260.1:0-3585 GCA_035257925.1 Propionibacteriaceae bacterium
ACCTTTCGGTACGGGGTCTCGACAAAACCAAACGCGTTCACCCGGGCGAATGAGGCGAGCGAGCCGATCAGACCGATGTTCGGACCCTCAGGGGTTTCGATCGGACACATCCGGCCGTAGTGGGACGGATGCACGTCGCGGACCTCCATGCCCGCCCGATCCCGAGACAAGCCGCCCGGGCCGAGCGCCGAAAGCCGCCGCTTGTGCGTCAGGCCAGCGACCGGGTTGGTCTGGTCCATGAACTGAGACAGCTGCGAGGTACCGAAGAACTCCTTGAGCGCCGCAACAACCGGCCGGATGTTGATCAGAGTCTGCGGCGTGATCGCCTCAACGTCCTGAGTGGTCATCCGGTCCCGAACAACCCGCTCCATGCGGCCAAGTCCGGTGCGCAACTGGTTCTGGATCAGCTCGCCTACTGTGCGCAGCCGGCGATTGCCGAAGTGGTCGATGTCGTCCTCTTCGACAAGCAGCTCGCCTCGTGGGGAGTCAAGGGTCTCCTTGCCCTCATGCAAAGCAACCACGAAGTGAATGGCAGCCACGATGTCCTCGATGGTCAGCACCTGACGATCGAACGGCAGCTCAAGACCCAGCTTTTTGTTGATCTTGTACCGGCCGACCTTGGCCAGGTCGTAGCGCTTCGGGTTGAAGTAGTAGTTCTCCAACAGTGCCTGCGCGGCCTCGCGGGTCGGCGGCTCTCCGGGACGCAGCTTGCGGTAGATGTCCAGCAGCGCCTCGTCCTGGGTGGTGGTGTGGTCCTTCTCCAGGGTGAGCCGCATCGACTCGTACTTGCCGAACTGCTCGAGGATCTGCGCATCGGTCCAGCCGAGCGCCTTCAGCAGCACAGTCACGTTCTGCTTGCGCTTGCGGTCCAGCCGGACGCCAACCATGTCGCGCTTGTCGATTTCGAACTCGAGCCAGGCACCACGCGACGGGATGATCTTGCAGGTGAAGATGTCCTTGTCCGAGGTCTTGTCCGTGGTCTGCTCGAAGTAGACGCCGGGCGAGCGCACCAGTTGAGAGACAACGACACGTTCGGTGCCATTGATGACAAAGGTGCCCTTATCGGTCATCAACGGGAAGTCGCCCATGAACACCGTCTGGCTCTTGATCTCGCCGGTCTCGTTGTTCATGAACTCGGCGGTGACGAAAAGCGGTGCAGCGTAGGTGACGTCGCGTTCCTTGCACTCGTCGACCGTGTTCTTCGGTGGCTCGAACCGGTGATCACGGAACGAGAGCGACATGGTGCCGGAGAAGTCTTCGATTGGGGAGATCTCTTCGAAGATCTCCTCGAGTCCGGACTTCGTGTTGATGTCAGTGCGGCCCTGGTCTAACGCGGTCTCGACGCGAACACGCCAAGCCTCGCTGCCGATGAGCCAGTCAAATGAATCGATCTGCAAATCGAGCAGATCTGGGACTTCCATGGGTTCGGCGATCTTCGCAAACGAGATACGGCCGGTAGGGGATACAACTTTGGTCTTCGAGGCTGTGCGCGAGGCGGCCAACTCCTGTGTCCTTCCGAAGGCTCTCAGTGGAGGAGCAATGCTTCCACGCATGCTGAACGACCCGTGTCAAAGTGAAACGGGTCGACAGATGGCGAGGGCAAACCCCCAATATAGATACTGAACCGCCTCAAGTCAAGAAATCGGGCGCAGCACAAAGCAGAGCAGTCAAATGGCGACTGCCTTGGGAGAGATCATACTCTTCGCGAGCCGAGCGACAAGGGGCAATATTTGCGGCACCGAGCGGCTGCCCAGAGGGCCCACCTCGATCTGCGGGCGGCTCGGAACCCCGCACTGAAATTCCTCCTGCTCGCGTAGGACCTTAGACCCTCCCGCCGCCGCATCGGGACGCATTGACTTGACAGTGCAGATCCCCCCAGGAGAAAGCGCAATGGCAGAGCAATGATGGCGCCGGACAGATTCAGCGATGGGGACTCGACTGACCAATTCATGCCGATGAGTCAGAGTCGCTGCCAGGAGCTTCTGCAAAGCCAGAGCATTGGGCGGGTCGCCTGGCAAGCCGCCGACGGTCCGCACATCCTCCCGGTGACCTACGCCTACCACGACGGAACGATCATCTTCCGGACCTCACCGTACGGGGTGCTCTCAGAACTGGTCCGGCCGACCGATGTCGCACTGGAAATCGACGAACTCGATCAAGAGAGCCGCCAGGCATGGAGTGTGGTGGTGCAGGGCCGCGCACAAGGTGTTGCCGAGCCCGACCAGCTGGTGCGCAGGTGGGCGGTCGGTGGCGTCGTTCCGTGGGCCTCGGGTGTCAGGAACGTGTTCATTCAAATCATTCCCCACCGGATAACCGGGCGGATTACGGTGGCACGGCCTGCCTAGGAGCGCAACAAACGCCAAGATCGCTAACAACTCGTTGCGTCGCAACTGGTTGCGTCACGATTTCCTGGTGCGAAAGGGACTTTGGTCCCAATACTTTGGGACCCCGGCCCCCCTTCCGCAGAGCTGCTGATGAGGCGGACAATCAAGACAGCAAGAGCAAGACGAGCATGGGCAAGATCAGGGTGGGCGGAACCGAGGGAGTTGATCATGCCAACCTTTGGCGGTCGTTTTTCCGCAGGTGAGCGGACGCGTCGGCTCTCGCCGCATGAGTGCAAAGCCTGGCTTTGCAGTCATCATGAGGGACGGCTGGGATACCAATCAGGCAAGGGTCCTCGTTCAGTCGTCGTCTCGTACGCAGTCGCCGGAGACCAGATCCTGGTCCGGCTGCCCGACTACAACGACATCGTTCACTACGCCCCTGGCTCAGAGGTGAGCCTCGATGTCGATGGCGGCACTCCCGCCGCGCATCGCGAGACCGTGGTAGTGACCGGCGAGGCGGCCTTGGCCGATAGTGGTCATAAGCCTCTGATCGACCAGACGGCGTTCCAGGAGGAGTGGCCTCCCGACGTACCGACTTCGGTCATTTGCGTGCCACTTACCGCCATCGAAGGCTACGAACTCAGGGATCCATGATTTGACGCAGCAAGCTTGAGTCCCTCCCCCCGAAAGTGGTCACGGAAAACACGGATCTCGCACAAGATCGAGTCGTACGTGGCCACTTTTGTCTCACATGATCGCTACATTCACGATCATGACCTCAACTGGATGGACGTCGGCTGACCTGCCACCCCAGCAAGGACGCATCGTCGTCGTCACCGGCGCCAACAGCGGGATTGGGCTCCCGACCGCACGGGCGCTGGCGGAGGCTGGTGCGCATGTCGTGCTCGCCGTTCGGGACATTGCCAAGGGCGAGGCGGCCGCCGAATCAATTCCAGGCGACTGTGAGGTTCGCCAGCTCGATCTTGCCGACCTCGCCTCGGTACGCGCCTTCGCCGAGAGCTGGCAGGGGGATCTGGACGTGTTGATTAACAACGCTGGCGTAATGAGGACTCCCCAAAGGCGTACGGTCGACGGCTTCGAGTTGCAGATCGGCACCAACCACCTCGGCCACTTCGCGCTGACCAATCTCTTGCTGCCGCACATCACCGATCGAGTGGTAACCGTCGCCTCCGGGGCGCATCGCGGCGGCTCGATTTCGCTGGACGACCTCAACTGGCAAAAACGGACATACCGGCCCTGG
>DATEWO010000261.1:0-3212 GCA_035257925.1 Propionibacteriaceae bacterium
GGTGTCTTGCGCGAGCCGCGCGCAGCGAGTGGTGTGACCACCGACCAGGCCTGGCTGGACACCGGTGGCGTCCCTTGGTGGGACCCCGCCGCCGACGAGTCGGTGCGGCCCGAGGTCGATGCCGTGGTGATCAAGGGTGTCAGCGTCCGGAAGGGCAGCCGGGTCCGGCTGCGTCCCTCGCGCCGGGCCGATGCCCAGGACCTCTTCCTGGCCGACCGGGATGCCCGGGTGACCGCTGTCCTTTCCGACGTCGACGGTGACGTGCACGTCGCGGTCGTGCTGCTGGATGACCCAGCGGCCGACCTGCACGACTGGTACGGCCGCTACTTCTACTTCGCTCCGGACGAGTTGGAGCCGCTGACCGACCACGCGTCGGCAGGTTGACACCGAAAGGAGGTCCGTCATGAAAGGTCTGGGCAAGGTCACCACGGTAGTGATCATTGCGGCGGTCGTCGTCGCTGTCGTCATCGGCGTCCGTTCCATCCCCGACGTACGCCGGTACGCCGAGATCCGCCGGATGTGAACCACACAAAAGAGAGGAGGAGTCATGACCGACACGCCCGGTGAGCACCTGACCGAAGAACCGCAATCTGAACGAGGACCCATGGGCTCCCGCGATACCGGCTCCGACGAGCCTGGCGGCGGCCCGGTCGACCGTCCCGAAGGTCGGGTCGAAGGGGGCACGGAGTCCGTCGATCCCCAGGGAGCGGCAGAGGGCGACGTCCACCTGCCCACCGGTGACCAAGGCGGCTGAGCCGAACAGATCACGAGGAAGGAAGGACAGATGAGCTCCGAACCGTTTACCGGCGGCAGCAACCCCGACACCGGTGGCCGTGCCATGCCGCCGTACGAGGGCCGCCGGGAGAGCGCCGATGTCGACGACCAGAGTGAAAGTGTGAAGGAGGGAGCGAAGGTAGCGGGGGCCACCGGACCGGTTCTCGATGACGAACCCAAGGCATCCGATCCCGCCGACACGGCACGCGGCCGGCATGCCTCACCCGCCAACGAGCAGCCCGCGCAGGACATGGAAGAGAACGAGGCCAGTGACGAGGGTGTCGGGCCGGACCACGTCCCGGGTGTCCAGCGCGGCGAGGATCTGAGCGACCCCGGGTGAGCGCTGACGTACTGGTGGCCGGGGTCGGCAACATCTTCCTCGGCGACGACGGTTTCGGCCCTGAGGTGGTACGGCACCTCAGGGCTCCTGAGCAGCCACCGCTGCCCGGTCCGGTCCGGCTGGTCGACTACGGGATTCGTGGCCTGCACCTCAGCTATGACCTGCTCGAGGGCTACTCGGCATTGATCATCGTCGACGCGATGCCCGGTCTCGGCCAGCCCGGTGAGATCCAAGTCGTGGCGGTGGATCCGGACGACGTTCCCGCCACCGACGGTCAGGACCCGCACAGCATGGACCCCATGGCCGTGCTGTCCGGACTGCCATCGCTCGGCGGCGCGCTGCCTCCGACCTACGTCGTCGGCGCTCAGCCGTCCAACCTGGAGGAGGGGATCGGCCTGTCTGATCCGCTGCGCGCGGCTGTGCCCGTGGCGGGCGCCGCAATACGAGAACTGTTGGCGACCCGCCCTTGGGCCACAGGTCATGAAAAGGGGACCGACTGACATGTGCCTAGGAATACCGGGTCAGGTGGTCGAGGTACTGACCGAACACGGTGGACAGCTGGCAATGGTCGACGTACAGGGCGCCCGGCGTCGGATCAACCTCGGGCTGCTGGAGCCCGACGAAGACCCGCCCGCTCCGGGTGACTGGGTCTTGATCCACATGGGCTTCGCGCTGGAACGGATTGATGAGGCGGAGGCCCGCCAAGCCCTTGCCGGGTTGGAGCTGATGGGCAGGCCGCAGACATGAGGAGTGACTCCGACATTGGAGGCACCACCGCACCACGTGGTGCGAACGGGAGCCGCGGCGTCCCCGGCCCTGTGCTGTTTGCCCGGTACGCCTTTCCGCCCAACTTCCACGGCTATTGCGGGCCCGGCGACCATGACGCGTTCTTTCACTACGGGGTCGCCGGGGCTGACGACCGCGGACTGCGGGCGCTGGCGCAGCAGTTCGCCGGGGCCTGGCCTTACCTTGAGCTGATCGCCTCCGCGACCGGTGTGGCTGATCCACTCGACTCTCGAGTGGTCGAGGCCTACTGGGTCGGCAGCCCGCGGCTGGACCATGTGAGCACCCGCGCGGTGGGCAATTCGATGGAGGAGCGGTTCCGCCGACTGACCGGTGGCAAGTTCCCTACGCTCGCTACGAGTGTCCTTGCGGGCGGCGTACCGCATCACAGCTTCGCGGTGTTCTGCATCTATCCCTGGACCGGGCTGCTGAGCGACGGCCGCAAGGCCAAGCACGCGCTTACCGTGCTCGATCGATGTCGGATCCGCTGGGGCCAGGTACGCGCGGTCATCGGAGACCAGGTCGTCGTCGAGTCCCGTCAGCTGACCTGGGACGGTCACGTTCTGGGTCTCGGAGAACCCTTATCGGAAACCGCGGTGCGCTCTCTGGATGGCGTCAGCATGATCGGTGAGCTCGAACCGGGGGACTGGGTCTCGCTGCACTGGGAGTGGGTCTGCGACCGGCTGACTATCCGGCAGGTCGAGTACCTGCGCAGCTTCACGCTGCGCCACCTCCAGATCGTCAACGACGGCAACCTGCACGCCGGCCCGGCTGCCCTGCTCGATGGCTAGTCGCCTGGCAGCCTCCAGGAGTGGTCCAACGACCAGCTGACTTCCTCGCCTCTTGCATGAGCCGGGAGTCCCGAGGCACGTAGCTGAAGCTGGCCATCCGGGGTGTCCAGCACATAGTCGGTGTACGAGCCGCGAAACCAGACATCGGCCACGATCCCAGTGCGGTCGCCGCCCAGCCTGGCCCAATCGGGTCGGACCAGCACCGAGACATCTGACCGAGCCAGCAGGGAGACCGGCCCGGTGAGGCGAGCTGCGGCCGCATTGATCGGTTGAGCGTAGACCTGCTGTGGGGTACCCACCTGGATCACCCGTCCGTCGACCAGCAGGGCGACCCGGTCGGCGAGTCCCAGGGCCTCGGCTGCGTCATGCGTGGCGTAGATAGCCGCCGCCCCCAACTCCCGCCGCCGAGCCGCGAGCTCGGCTAAGAAGACGTCGCGTACTTGGGCGTCCAGATGTGCGGTCGGCTCATCGAAGAGATAGAGCGCCGCTTGCCGTGCCATCGCGCGGGCCAGGCCAACGCGCTG
>DATEWO010000262.1:0-7637 GCA_035257925.1 Propionibacteriaceae bacterium
TGGTGGTGTCGGCTACGCCCGCGCCGAGGACCGCGATGTTGACGACTCCGTCGCACCGAGGTCGGACGCGGCCGCCGACTACGAGCGCAGCGACCGGGATGACACCACGGTTGGGCGGGACGTCTCGGGTCAAGCAACCGATGACGCAATGACGCTATCCGAGGAGCAGGTGCGGGTCGGCACTCAGACCGAGGAAGTGGGACGGGCTCGGCTGCGGAAGTACGTGGTGACCGAGAACGTCACGCAGACAGTTCCGGTGACGCGTGAAGAGGTCCGGGTCGAACGTGAACCGATCACTGAGGCGAATCGGGACGAGGCGCTGTCCGGTCCGGATCTCAGTGAGCAAGAGCACGAGGTCGTGTTGCACGAGGAACGACCGGTCGTCGAGAAGCAGACCGTGCCGGTGGAGCGCGTCCGGCTCGACACCGAAACGGTGACCGATCAGGTAACGGTCAGCGAAGAGGTGCGGAAGGAAGAACTCGATACCGATCTTGATGGCGATGATCGCGGCACCGACCCCGCGACAACAGATCGACCTGGACGCTGATCAACAGTTCAACGATGAGTCGAAAGGAGGATGAGGTGACATGCCAGAGCTGACCGATGACGATCTGCGCGTCCGACAGCTGAGCCACTACCAGTTCAGTTGGACTGCCGGGGAAAGCGGCGCGGATGGGACATGGACCTTGCAGTTGGTGCTCGATGAGGGTGCCTGGGAAGAGGTTCTCACCCTCACCGCTGACGATGCCGACAATCTGCAGGACGTGTTGAGGAACACGAAGAACGTGTTCTACGACGTTGGACGTCGGGTGTTGATGTTCGGGGTCACCAAAACAGGCGACTAAAACGCTTGGTGCAGCAATGTAGGGGCGGTGCAGTCGACTGCGCCGCCCTCTCCGCTTACGGCCGATCTGAGAGACCACCGTGAACCGCGGTGTCAAGTCGATACGTTGTAAGTGGCAGACAGGCGGAGCCAGAACTAATGGGGGAGGCCATGAACGAAGGCGAAGTGGTGACCTCGGAGAAGAGCTATGCCGGAAAGGGCTTGGATCGGCAGGTCATCGTCCAGGCCGCTCTGGAGTCCATTGACCGTCACGGCTCTCAAGGTTTGACCATGCGCGGGCTCGGCCAAGAGCTGAGCGTGGAGGCGATGTCGTTGTACCGCTACGTCTCCGGTCGCGAGGACCTCCTGGAAGGTGTCATCGCTGTGCTGCTGGATGACATCCGGCCACATATGGATGAGCTGCTGGCCCGGACTTGGCAGGGTTATCTGCAGTCACTGGCCCATGCAGTCCGCCAGATAGCCATCGAGCATCCCGCCGCCTTCCCGCTGGTCGCCACTCGCCACCCGGCTGCCCCGTGGTTGCGGCCACCGTTACGCAGCTTGGAACTCGTCGAGGACTTCTTGTCCACATTGAGCGACTTCGGGTTCAACGATGATCAGGTGGTGTCGACTTACCGTTCATTCACCAGTTTCTTACTCGGTCACCTGCTGCTCGAATCGGCGGTCCGAGGTGCCGAGACGTCAGCGGTCGAAGAGCCGTTGGACGAGGGCGGGGCAACGGTGTCCAATCGGGACGGGCGCGTCGACTTGAGCGGCAGTCCGACCGTCACCAAGTTCCGCGCCAAGCTCAGCGAGGATCGCAGCGACGAGGAGTTCGAAACCTCCCTGGAGACCTTGCTAGACCGCCTCGAGATGGACGTGTCGCAGTAGCACGGATGCCCAACTGGCGAGCCGCTTCAGGCTTCGACTCTCCGGCGCACCTCGGCCTCCTCAAGGACCTAGGTCGAGTACAGGACAGTTGGCCGCACGACGTCCTCGTGGAGCGCGACTTCCATCAGAATGTCCTTCGGATCGGCAACCGCGAATCCGACCTCAAACTGCGATCCCCGGCCCTTTGACACCTTGGTAGCGGGAGGCCCTCTGAGACCGCTAACTGAGTCGAAGACTTCGCTTGCTTGTTTGTCACCGGATTGAACGTTGATGTAGGTCAGCCCGAGGTCAAGGGGTTTGTTGGATTTGTTCACAACAGTCACAGTGAATTTCAGATAGCGCTTTGTCTTGTCGACGACTGTGTACGCGCTCGGCTTGAATTTCTTGGGCTTTCCGACGGTCACCGTGACCCCGTCGTCCCACGTGTAGGACTTGCCAAACGGCAGCGTCTTTTGCTGGGGCTTCTCGCTCGCACTCGGCAGGCTTGATGGCGGACGGTTTTGGCTCTCAGTTGGCTGGCTTGGTGGCGGGCGGTTCTCGAAAGGCGGAATCTCGTCGGGGCTGCCCTCGGTGGTGGCCAGGCAGGCCGAGCATAGCGAGGCGATGAGTAGGGCCAACAGACCGCGGGCAAGGCGCCTCACGCCGCGCGATATTACGGGACGTCGCCCTTGCGGGTCCAAGGGAGGTGTTGCGGACGGTAGGAACTGAGGCTCCAACACGCGACACGCTGCCGCCGGCTCAGCTGAGCAGTTCAATGGCGTCTCGCAGATCGGGCAAGTCGTGGCCCTCAGTGAACTTCGCCACCGTGGACCGCAGGATCCCCGCCGCGTCGCCGGTTTTCCCATCAGTTAGCTCCAAATGGCGCAGATCGGCGGCCACACGCAGTTCCAGAGCCAGCGCGCCACGGCCGTGCGCGGTCGCCAGCGCCGCACGCAGATGCTTCTCGGCGACCTCGGACTCCACCCCGGCCTGAAGCAGCAGCGCGGCACCAAGGCGGTCGATCTCGGGCGCGATGAATGATGGCCGGGAGCTGGCCAGTCTGCGAGCCTGGTCCAATGCTCGCTGGCCCACCTCGCTCAACCCAGCGAGGCGCGCCGCATCGGCGTACAAGATCAGAAAATACGGCAGCTCGCTGGCAGCTCCGGTGTGCCGGTATTCGGCCAGCGCAGCCTCGAGATCACGGCACCCTGCGGCCGGCTCACCTAGCGCACTGCGTGCCCATCCCAGCAGTACTCCAGCCGTCGCCTGCCGGTAGGGCAGGCCACCCTCTACTGCCAGCGTGCGCATCTCGCCGGCAAGCTCGGCAACCCGCTCCGGCTCGCGGCGAAGCTGGTGCAGCACCGAGGCCATTTCCAGCGCCTGGCAGAGGCTGAAGGCGTAGTCGGGACGGCGGGCCATCTGCACGGCGGCCTGACTGTGTCTCAGCGCGCTGTCCGGATAGCCCGTAAACCACAGTGAGAAGGCGGCCCAATGCTGGCTTGTCACAAACGCGTTTTCCCCGACGAATGCCAGCGCCGTGCGATCGCGATCAGAGTCGTAGCGGGCCAGCGCCTCGTGCGCGTGTTGCATGGCTTCGCCGAACTCACCGAGGTGGAACAAAGAGCACGCGAGAAGGTCATGCAGCTCGACCAGTTCCCGCTCCTCGCCATCGGCAGTCTGGAGTCGTTGCTGCATAAGCGCCTGTGACCGATCGAACTCACCCCGGTACTCGTGGAGACCGGCCAGCCAGTAGGTCATCCGGTTCGCCGATCCGGCGTCGTTTGCTGCCGCGTAGAGCTCTCGCGCGCGCTGCAGGGCAGCCTCCGCCTGAGGGGAATCCCAACCTTCAACAGTAAGGGCCATAGCGACGGAGCTGGCCAGCAGATCAGCCTCTGCGCGCCAGCGGTTATCACCGTCGGGCACGAATGGCAGCATCTCAAGCCCTGCACGAAGGTGCTCGAGAGCCGCTGCGGGAGCGTTGCGAAGCGCTGCAACCTCGGCGGCGGCGAGCCGATAGCGTACCGATCGCCGTCCATCCTCGGACCGAGTGAAATGCTCCGCCAGCTCCGCCGCGGACGAGGTAGCGTCGTCGGTGGTGGCCTCCAGTCGTTCGCCGACCAGCTGATGCAGCGCTCGCCGTCGTGGGCGAGGCACTCCGGAATAGGTGACCTCTTGGTACAGCGAATGCCGGAAGCGGAAGTAACCCGGGCGACCGCGATCGTCGAATGCGATTAATTGCTCGCGGTGGGCCAAGGCGTGACAGTGCTGCCACATCTCATCGACCTCATTGCTGGATCCGAGCAGTTGCGCAGCGAACTCGATTCCGCTGACGGCGGCCGCCTCGATCACCTCGCGGTCCCTGGGTTTGAGCTGGTCGAGCTGGTGTTCCACCATCTCGCGCAGGCTTCGGGGCAGATCGGTATCCGGCGTGCGTTCTACGGTGGTGTCGAGCAAGGCGCCCAGAAACAACGGGTTTCCCCCGCAGCGGCGGTGCAGCGCCTCCATGGCGTCTGGCGGTGGTGGGGCGGCTCGTCGTCGCTTGACCAACTCGGTGGTCGACTCAAGCGATAGTGGCTCCAGCCGGATGTGCGTGGCAAGTCCACGGACAGTCAGCTCAGACACCGTTCCCGATAGCGGATGACCCTGCTCAAGATCGGTGTGCCGGTACGTACCGAGGACCAGCAGCGATGCCGGCCGTCGACGACGCGCTACGGCGGTGATCAGGTCGAGGGTTGGGCGGTCAGCCCAGTGCAGGTCCTCGATGGTGAGAACGAGCGGACCGTAGCCCGCGGAGGCCAGCGCGTCGAACAGGTCAAGCGCCTCTCGGAGCATCCGTTCAGGCGTCGATCCAAGTGTCCGATTGACCAGCGAGGACCCATGATCAACATCGATCAGTGCAGGTAGTTGCAGCAGCCACCCCGGCGCCACAGCATCGAGACACCGCAGCGCCTCCTCGGCCGCGGGCCCTTTTGCAAGATCAAATATCGCCTCAAGCACCGGGGCGTACGGCTCACCGGCGCCAACGGGATGGCACTGTCCAACGCCGACCAGCTCCATCGTCCCCTCGAGCCCGGCCAGGAACGCCTCGACAATCGCCGTCTTACCAATACCGGGCTCACCGCTGATCAACGTCAGCTGACGGCTACCGGACTCAGCCGTCGCCAGGGCAGTCCACAACATGGCAAGTTCGGCGTCACGCCCGACGAAGCCGGCCCTCGCTGCCTCCGGTGGTTCAAGACGGGAAAGAGGTTGTGCAACGTCGGCGACAAACCGGTAACCGCGGCCATGCACGGTGCGGATCACATTCTGGCGTTCACCGTCGTCTCCGGTCGCTCGTCGCGCGGCCTTGATGCGGCTGGTGATTGCCGAATCGGAGATGAAGCGGTCGTGCCAGACCTGGTCCATGAGCTCCTGCTTGGTCACCAGGCGGTCTCGATGCCGGATCAGGTAGGTGAGCACCTCCAACACCTGCGGCTCCACATGCTGCGGCACTCCTGCGCGGCGCAACTCGAAGCGGTCCAGATCCACGGTCACGTCTGCGAACTGGTACACCTCGCTTACGACGCCCGTCGTGTGCGGAGCCGACCCTGCCATGTTCACATTCTCTCCACGCAATCTCCACGCGAGCATCACGACTCAGCGCCGCGATGTTCCTAACGTCATGGTGAGCAATCACAGCAGCCGCCGACAAGCGGCCCGTACGTGGAAGGGGGTGACGCCGGTGATCATCACAATTCTTGCCTGGACCGGTGCCGTCCTCTCCTGCTTGCTTACCATCCCGCAAGCCGTACGGACATTGCGCAGCGACCGGTTAGACGGGCTCTCCGCCGCGACGTACTGGATCATCTTCGGAAATGCCGCGGTGTGGGCAACGTGGTCGGTGCTCGCCGGTGAATACGCCGCAGGCGTGCCCTCGCTTGTCAATGGTCCGGTGGCGTTGCTGATCCTTCGTCGGCTGTATCGCAGCCAACGATCGATTGCGCCTGTCACTCATCTACAGGTGCCTCCAAGCGAGCTGCAGCCGCCACCGGGGTTGCCCATCGGCGTCTGCCTGTAGCAGCCTGCTGGCGTCACGGACACCCAGATCTGTAGAGCTCGACGTGGGACAACCTTGCCGTGGTTGTCGAGCGGTGCTGAGCCGATGTTGCTGGAGCTGCTTGCGCCGTAGCGGCGGGACGCCATTCGGCTGGAGCACCCCGACAGGCGGGCTGCTCGGCTCGGTGAGCCGACAGCTCGCAGACCATGCTGCGTCAGCGTTGCCATTGTCCCGATGACCGGTGACCTTCGGCCCTGACGGTTCCACTCGGCAGGGCAGGAAACTTGATCTTGTAAGTCTTCTGTCGCGCGTACTGTCAACAACGAGGAGAGGCTCATGGCGCAGTGGAAGCGTGTCGTGGTGGGGGTCGACGGTTCGGAAGAGAGTAAGCGGGCGCTGCAGCTGGCCAGCGAAGAAGCCAGCGAGCACGGCGCCGAACTGCTGGCGGTCAGCGCCTGGACGCCGCCGCCGCCGCCAACGGCTCCACCGTACGGCTCATTCCCATGGGGAGCCGACACAACACAGATGGCTGAGAACGCCGAGGCCATGCTCCAGAAGACGCTGAACGAGGTGTTAGGAGACTCGCCGCCGGTACCGGTCGACGCCAAAGTCGCCGAGGGCAACGCGGCGAAGGTCCTGATCGACCTCGCTGGGACCGCTGACCTGCTCGTAGTGGGGTGCCGTGGCCACGGTGGATTTGCCGGCCTGCTGCTGGGGTCGGTGAGTCAGCAGGTGGTGGCGCACGCCAAGTGCAACGTTGTCGTCGTCCGCTGAATGAACCGGTGCCAGGAGAGACCGCTGCATCGACCGGACGCCACCACAGTTGCGAGCCTTTGGCGATAGCGGGATTGCGGTAGCCGGGGAGGTGTCAGCCGCTCCCCTACAGTGGTGCCGATGACCGATACCGGACGTACCAGGGTCGCGATTGCCTGTCAGGGCGGCGGCAGCCACACCGCCTTCACCGCTGGAGTTCTTAAGCGGCTGTTGGGTGCCGACGAGCTGGCCGGGGTCGAGGTCGTCGGGCTGAGCGGCACCTCCGGGGGTGCGGTGTGCGCCCTGCTCGCCTGGTCAGCGTTGCTGGAGGACGACCCGGCGGGCGCCGGCCAGCTGCTCGAGGACTTCTGGGCCGACAACTCGGCCACTACGCCGCTGGAGCAGCTGGTCAACTCCTGGGTCGTCTGGGCCGCCAGGCTGGAGCACATGGTCGTGCTGCCGGCGGTCAGCCCCTATGACAACTTCGGGGCCGTGCAAGCACTCCAAGAGTTCCGCGCGATGCTGGAGCGGCGAGTCGACTTCGGACGGTTCGCCGTCCAGACCGACGGCTCGGGCCCAATGCTGCTGATCGGTGCCGTCGACGTACGCTCCGGGGAGTTCAAGGCGTTCAACAGCCGACGCGACCGGATCACTGCCGACATGATCTTGGCCTCAGCAGCCATCCCCAACCTGTTCCGGGCGGTCCAAATCGACGGCGCCAGCTACTGGGACGGCCTGTTCTCCCAGAACCCGCCGGTCAGGGAGCTGGTCGACTCTCGACCGGACGAGCTCTGGGTGATCCAGATCAACCCCAAGCGCTGGGACGGGGAGCCGAGGACGATGGTTGAGATCGCCGACCGGCGCAACGAACTCGCCGGCAACCTCTCGCTGCACCAGGAGCTCGGCTTCATCGAGAAGATCGACCAGCTGCTCGAGGAGGGCCGGCTGGCCGCGGACGGGAAGTACCGGCAGATCATGGTGCGGCTGATCGAGCTGTCGCGGCCGCGCCTGTCCCGGTCGCTCGGCACCGCCTCCAAGCTCAACCGTGACCCGGCCTTCCTGCGCGACCTGATCGCCCACGGCGAGGCCAGGGCCGAGGAGTTCCTGGCCGCGCTGGCCTTTGAGGACGCCTGGCAGCGCCGCGACCCCGAGGCG